>DATMTC010000203.1:0-3929 GCA_035565115.1 Microbacteriaceae bacterium
TGTGATGCGGCAGGTGAAGGCATCAGAAACCGACCTGTCGAAGGTGATCCACAACGACGGCGGAACCGTCACTGGCGAAACCCAGCTCGCCGATCTGTTCGGCGCGGCCGTCGAGAGCGACCTGCCGGTTGTCGTGATCGATGACAAGCAGCGGCTGCTCGGCGTGATCCCGCGCGTGACACTGTTGAGCGCCCTTGGCAACATTCCGACGAACACGGCCGAGTTGCCAACGATCGAGCCGCTTTCGACCATTCCGGTCGAGGTGATCACCCAGACCCTGATGGCGACGGGCGGCTCCCCTGACGACTCCTTGGTGACGCAGGAAGGAGGCGTGCGATGAACGACGCACTGTTCCGCATCCCGCTCGGCACCTGGGTCGAAGGATTCGTCGACTGGGTGACATCTGCGCTCAAGGGTCTCTTCGACGTGATCAGCATGATCTTCGGCGGCTTCTACGACGGCATCGACCTGATCTTCGCCTCCCCGCCGTTCTGGGTCATCATGATCGTGCTCGTCGCGCTGGGCGTCTGGGCCCGCGGTTGGCTCTTCGGAGCAGGAACGCTGCTCGGGCTGCTCGTGATCTACTTCGTGAACCAGTGGGACACCGCGATGCACACGATCACGCTGACCCTGGTCGCGACGATCATCGCGATTGCCATCAGCATCCCGGTCGGAATCTGGATGGCCAGATCGTCATCGGCGTCCACAGTGATCAGGCCGATCCTCGACTTTCTGCAGACCATGCCTGCATTCGTGTATCTGATCCCGGCGATCATCCTGTTCGGCATCGGAGTCGTGCCCGGGATCGTCGCGACCATCCTGTTCGCCATCGCGCCCGGTGTTCGGCTCACCGAGCTGGGCATCCGCGGTGTCGACAAAGAGATCGTCGAGGCAGGCGCGGCATTCGGATCGTCGCCTGGACGCATCCTGCGGCAGATTCAGTTGCCGCTGGCCAGGCCAACCATCATGGCGGGCGTCAACCAGGTGATCATGCTGTCGCTCTCGATGGTCGTCATCGCTGGCATGGTCGGCGCGCCTGGGCTGGGAAAGCCGATCGTGGCATCGTTCCAGACCATCGATGTCGGGCTCGGCTTCGAGGCCGGCCTGTCCGTCGTGATCCTGGCGATCCTGCTCGACCGGTTGACCTCGAGCCTCGGCGGCACTCGCAAACGTCGCGTGCGTCGGGCCGAGGCATCCGACAGCAAGACTGCGGATGCTGCACAGCCGGCGTCCGAGCCCGCCACGCAGCAGGCTCAACACACTTCGGTCGGCGTTTAGCCGCGAAGACCCAATCACCCGGTTCACAGCACCGGGTACGAAAGGAAAAGTATGAAGAAGCGTCTTTTGACGACAATCGCCGTGGGGGCAATCACCGCCCTCGCGCTCGCCGGATGCTCATCGAGCGGCTCGGGAGACTCGGCCGGCTCGGGAGACGGTGGCTCGAACTCCGGCGGCAAGAAGGACCTGAAGATTGCCGTCTTCAGCGGATGGGCCGAGGGTGAGGCAACCTCGTACCTCTGGCAGCAGGTGCTGGAAGACAAGGGCTACAACGTCGATCTGGAATCGGCGACGGCCGGACCGGTGTTCACCGGTGTGAGCCAGGGCGACTACGACGTCACATTCGACGTCTGGCTGCCGAACACACACAAGAAGTACTGGGAGAAGTACGGCGACAAGCTTGAAGACATCGGTTCCTGGTACAAGAACGCGCCGCTGACCATCGCGGTGAACAAGGATGCTCCGATCGACTCGCTCGCAGACCTCGCCGCGAACGCAGACAAGTTCGACAACAAGATCGTCGGCATCGAGCCTGGCGCGGGCGAGACGGGTGTTGTCAAAGACAGCGTCATCCCGAAGTACGGCTTGGACAAGATGGAGTTCCAGACGTCGTCGACCGCTGCCATGCTCGCAGCGTTGAAGAAGGCGACCAAGGACGGCACGAACATCGCCGTGACGCTCTGGAAGCCGCACTGGGCATACAACGCGTTCCCGATCAAGGACCTCAAGGACCCGAAGGGCGCCCTCGGCAAGCCGGATCACATCGACGTTGTGGGTCGCACCGGATTTAAGAAGGAGTACCCGCAGCTGACGAAGTGGTTCAAGAACTTCTCATTCCCGGACGAGAAGCTCGCCGACCTCGAGAACAAGATGTTCAACAGCGGTGCGGACGAGTCGGACTACCCCGACATCGTCAAGAAGTGGATGAAGTCGAACCAGGACTTCGTGGACGGTCTCACCAGCTGATCCCGTCATTCCCGGGGGCCAGGTCGCTCCCGGGACTGATCCCGTCGTCCACAGGGTCCGGTCGCGCTTTCGCGGCCGGGCCCTGTGCCGTGGCGGGCGGTCGGGCAAGCGGCAAGCTCCAATCCCGTTTCAGCGCTTTTGCACCCTTGAAGTGGGCAAAAGCGCTGAAACGGGATTGGAACGCGGGTGAGACCGGATCGACTGTGGTCGTGGTCGTGGTCGTGGTCGTGGTCGTGGCCGTGGTCGTGGTCGTGGCCTGCACCCCATCCGCCGAAGTGGTTTTGACAATCATTATCAATAGCGGATAGCGTTAAGCCATCGAAATCCCAGCAGCGCAACGCTGCGTCCAGAATTAGATTGGCCACAATGAACCGCAGGTTCGTCGCCCTCCCCCTCATCGCTGCAGCCGCCGCATTGACCCTCGCCGGGTGCGCGTCAGGCGCATCCGCTGACCCGGCCTCGACAGGCTCAGGGGCCGGGACCGGCACGGTTGTGAACGTCGTCGCGTCCACCGACGTGTGGGGCGACATCGCGGCAACGGTCGGCGGTGACCACGTGAAGGTCACATCGATCATCGACGACCCAGACAAAGATCCGCACGAATACGAGGCGGATGCTCGCAATCAGCTCGCGATCTCCAAGGCGTCAGTCGTGATCGAAAACGGTGGAGGCTACGACGACTTCGTCAACACAATGCTGAAGTCGGCCAAGAGCGATTCGCGCACGGTGCTCAACGCAGTAGATATTTCGGGCAAGAAGGCTTCTGGCGCAAACGAACTCAACGAACACGTCTGGTACGACTTTGGGACAGTGGAAAAGGTCGTAGACAAGCTGAGCGCAACATACGCGAAGCTCGACAAGAAGCACGCTGCGGCATACACGAAGAATGCGGATGCGCTGAAGAGCAAGCTCGATGCGCTCGAGTCGCGCGAGAGCGACTTGAAGACGAAGTACGCGGGACTTGGCGCATCCATCACGGAGCCGGTGCCGCTCTACATGCTCGATGCAATCGGCCTGAACAACAAGACCCCTGAGAAGTTCAGCGAGGCCATCGAGAACGATAGCGACGTGGCGCCAACCGTGCTGAAGCAGACGCTCGAGTTGTACAGCTCGCACGCTGTGGCACTGCTCGCGTACAACGAGCAGACGACCGGGGCGCAGACCGAAGCGGTTCTGAAGGCAGCCAAGGATGCCGGCATCGCGGTCGTGCCCGTGACCGAGACGTTGCCGTCTGGCAAGACATACGTTTCCTGGATGACCGCCAATCTCGATGCCGTTGCGGCCGCGCTGAATCAATCGGCGCCGCACAATTCGGCGCAGAACAAGTAGCCTTGCCGATTGTGGAAGCACCTGTCCTCAGCCTGCGCGACGCGACGCTCCGTTTCGCGGATCGTACGCTCTGGAGCGGGCTCGACCTCGACGTTCACCCTGGCGAGTTCATCGCCGTGCTCGGAGCGAACGGCTCAGGCAAGACCAGCCTGCTGAAGGTCATCCTGGGCAAAAACGAGCTCAGCGGGGGCGACATCAGCTTTCTCGGCGGTCCCGTGACACACGGAAACCGCCGCATCGGCTATATCCCACAGCAGAAGCTTGCGGATGACGGTACCCCGCTGCGTGCGCGCGACCTCGTGGCTCTTGGGCTTGACGGTCATCGGTGGGGCATCCCGTGGCCGTCGAAGAAGCGC
>DATMTC010000204.1:0-4295 GCA_035565115.1 Microbacteriaceae bacterium
GCGGCATACAGGATGATCAGCGGAGCGGACGGATTGCGCTTGAACGCGTTGACGAGTCCGAGCCCGAGACCGACGATCGCGCCGACAAACGTCAGCGACGGGATGAACCAGCCGACGGTCGCCGTTGCAAGAAGCACGACGAACAACAGCGCTGTTTTGCCGATCGTGTCGCCATACGTCATGCGGTTGGTGTCGGCTGCCGTTGCGGCGGGAGCCTCGTATAGCTGCTGAAGGCCGTCCGCCGTCGCAAGCGCCGTTGCCTCAGCGGTGACGGTGGAGCCCTTGGCCGGACGGAATGCCGGGTTGTTGGACAGTGCGGGGTTTCTGAGTGCCATGACCTAACGTTACCGGAGAACTCTCATGATCTTCCTGGAAGTTCGCTCAGCGCATGCGCACCTCGACGGACGACACAGGGGCGGGTCTAGGATCGTCCCCATGCGTGCGCAGTCGTCGCCTCTCGTCATCGGACATCGCGGCGCGTCCGGATATCGGCCGGAGCACACCGCGAGCGCATACAAGCTCGCATTCGCGCTCGGTGCCGATGCCGTCGAGCCCGACATCGTCGCCACCCGTGATGGTGTTCTTGTGCTGAGGCATGAGAGCGAGATCTCGACGACCACCGACGTCGCCGAGCATCCGGAGTTCACGGACCGCCACACGACCAAATCCGTTGACGGCGCGCAGGTCACCGGCTGGTTCACCGAGGATTTCACCTGGGCCGAATTGTCCACGCTGCGCGCGCGCGAACGGCTTGGATCGCTGCGTCAGGCGAGCAAAAGCTTCGACGGGCAGTTTCCGATCCTCAGGCTGGCCGAGCTGTTCGACATCGTCGATGAGGCAGCCGCAGCATCCGGTCGTCAGCTTGGAATCGTCGCCGAGATCAAACACGCGACATACTTCGAGTCGCTCGGTTTGCCACTCGACGAATTGTTCGCCGCCGAGCTGGCAGAAGCCGGCTGGGGCGATGAGCGCGAGCGGTTGGTTGTTGAGAGTTTCGAGCGCACGGTGCTCGGCAAGCTGCACGTGCGCGGTGTGCGAGGCAGGCGGGTGTACTTGATCGAGGCGTCCGGGTCGCCGTTCGACGAGGTCGCCGCGCACGGGTCTGCAGCTCGCAGCTACGCTGACGAGGTCACGGAGGCCGGGCTGTATTCGCTGGCGTCTGCGCCTGCTGCCACGCGGGTGGACGGGGTGAGCGTGAACAAGTCGATGATTCTGGATGCCGGAACGTCGGGTAATCCGCCCGCGGCCAACGATCTCGTCGACCTGGTACATGCTGCCGGCCTTGAGGCATACTGCTGGACACTTCGGCCGGAAAACCGGTTTTTGACGAAGAGTCTGCGGCTGGGGCGCGACGCCGCTGCATTCGGCGACTGGCAGCGAGAATTCAGGCTCATCATGGAGACCGGAGTTGACGGTGTTTTCGCCGATCAGCCAGACCTGGCGATCGCCGTGCGCGACTCCCTCTAGCTGTCATCGGGTTCGGCCATCTGCGAGTTCGGCTGGCTCGTCGCTGGTCGCCTTCCGGTTGGCGGCATGACCAACACAGGGCAGCGCACGACAGCCAGCAGACGAGAAACCAGCCGCTGAGGTGGTTGGCTCGTCGGTGTTCTCGATGAATCAAGCACCAGCAGGTCCGCGTGTTCCGACTCCGCCTGCAGCACCGCGCGTGGGCCTCCCTGCACCACCTTCAGTGATACTGGTGCGTCGATTCCGAGCGCGCGCGCCACCTGGATGCGTAACCGTTGCTTTGCCGCAGCCATCGACGCTTCGGTGTCTCGGCTGACGCCGGGAGGACGCCCGCCGGGTGACGCCGGAGGCCGTGGCGGTCGCCACGCTTGCACCGCGACCAACTCGGCAGAACGCATCCGCGCCTCTGCTGCGGCCGCCACCAGTGCGCTCGGCGAGCCACTCGATGCGCTCACCCCGACCACGACACGTGCCATCATCCGTTCCCTTCGTGCGTGTTTCCGGAATCGCCTTCATCATCGGCCTTCGAGAGCGGATCCGCGATCGACTCAAGCGACTGCCGCTCGGCGTTGATGCCGAAGATCAACGCGATCAGCCCGCCGACGATCATGATTCCTGCGCCGAGGTAATACCCAGCGGCGAGCGGTCCGCGGCTTGTACCGTTGCCGATCATCGCGCCGTACAGCGTCGGAGCGATCGATCCCACGATCTGCCCGATTGCGAAGAAATAGGAGATCGCTTGGCCGCGGAGCTCCAGTGGGAAGATCTCGCTCACCGTCAAATAGGCGGATGAGGCGCCAGCCGATGCGAAGAAGAAGGATACGCACCAGAAGATCGTCTGCGTCGCCGCGTTGAGTACGCCGGCCTGGAACAGTGCTGCTGATACTGCGAGCACGATTCCTGCCAGAGCATATGTGCCGAAGATCATCTTGCGGCGTCCGAGCGTGTCGAACAGTGGGCCGAGGACGAGCGGGCCTGCGAGGTTGCCGATGGCGAACGGGAAGAAGTACAAGGCGATATTCGCCGACGAGATGCCGTAGAACTCTTTCAACACGAGCGCATACGTGAAGAAGATCGCGTTGTAGAGGAATGACTGGGTGATCATCATGCTCAGCCCGAGGAATGTGCGCCGAGGGTAGACCCGCAGGAAGGTGCGAGCCACCTGGCGGAATGGCACGTTCGTCAGTGGGGCGATGTTCATGGCCTGACCCTCGTCGACGGGCGAAAGCGTGCCGCCGTTTGCCTTGATGTCGTTCTCGATCTTGTCGACCGTTTCTTCTGCCTCTTTCTGATGACCATGGGTCGTCAGCCAGCGCGGGCTCTCCGGGATGTGCTTTCTGATGTAGATGATGATCAGACCGAGGAACGGGCCGATGAAGAAGCCGATGCGCCAGCCCCAGCTGTTTGCGAAGTTCTCATCGGCCAGCAGGAAGAGGTTGGCGAACGCTCCGATTGCTGCCCCAGCCCAGTATGTGCCGTTCACGGCGATGTCTACGCGTCCGCGATACCGAGACGGAATGAGTTCGTCGATCGCCGAATTGATCGCGGTGTACTCTCCTCCGATTCCGAGCCCGGCAATGAATCGGAAGATCCAGAGGAACCACATGGCGGGGGACAAACCGGCGATGCCGCTTCCGACCAGATAGATCGCGAGCGTGAGGATGAACAGTCGCTTTCGGCCGAGCTTGTCCGAGAGCCGCCCGAAGTACAGCGCACCGACGACTTCGCCGACCAGATAGATGGTGCCTGTGAAGCCGACCTGTGCCGAATTCATCTGCAGGTCGTGGGCATATCCGGCTGTTGCCACAATCTGGATCTCGAGCCCATCGAGAATCCAGGATGTGCCGAGTCCGATGATGATCGACCAGTGGAATGCCGTCCATGGCAGCCTGTCCATGCGTGCAGCAACCAGGCTCCTGATCGGTTTTGCCGGTTCGGCTTGCATCGTTTCGCTCATCTGTGAAGCCCCGTCTCGCGTCGTGGAATCGCGCTTCACGGGCGATGGTCGGCCATGTTCCGCGAAGCTGCAGATAGTTTCAGTACTACGCCCGTGGCATCCGTTGTGCCACCCGGCCGTCATGGCTAGCTGCCGAAAGCTCGGCCGCCGTCCATCGCCCCGGTGACCGGAAGTTCCAGTGTCGGAGACGGCGCCTAGACTTGATCACAGCCATGACGACTGCATCCGACCCCACTTCCACGACCGCGCATTCCGGCGCATCCGCGACACCGATCATCCTCGACGGCGACGCGCACGCTTCAGACGGTTCGGCGGGTTTCGTCGGTGAGAGCAGGCTGCTCGACGGGTTGAACCCACAGCAGCGTGAAGCGGTTGAATATCGCGGTCAGGCGCTCTTGATCGTGGCAGGTGCCGGTTCTGGCAAGACCAGCGTGCTCACCAGACGGATCGCCAGCCTGCTCGAAAGTCGGGAGGCATGGCCGAGCCAGATTCTCGCGATCACGTTCACGAACAAGGCAGCGTCCGAGATGCGCGAGCGAGTCGAAGCGCTCATCGGACAGGCCGCTGACGGAATGTGGATCTCAACGTTCCACTCCGCGTGCGTGCGCATCCTGCGCCGTGAGGCGGAGAATTTCGGATTCACCAAAAACTTCACGATCTATGACTCGGGCGACTCGCGCGCGCTTCTGAAGCGCATCATCAAATCACTGGATGCCGACACACTGGGATTCACGCCGGCAAACGCTGCTGCCAAGATTTCGAAGCTGAAGAACGAACTGGCGGATGTCGATAGTTATGCTCGCGGCGCGAACCTGAGCGACCCGCAGGAGACGGTGTTCCTGGAGATCTTCCGCCAGTACACGCGCGAGCT
>DATMTC010000205.1:0-6654 GCA_035565115.1 Microbacteriaceae bacterium
TCACTCTGGCGCGCGGCCGCCAGCATCACGGTGCACCCCTCGCGACAGCGCCATCCGCTCGCCGCGCCCGGTTGAGGATCATGCGCGGGTTACCCCTTGCTCGCGCCGAGCGTGAGACCGGCGACGAACTGGCGCTGAAGCACCAGATAGATGATCAGCGTCGGGATGACCGTGATCATCGCGCCGGCGGCCAGCAGATTGTAGTCGGAGAGGAACACGCCCTTCAGGTTGTTGATCGCTGTTGTGACGGGCAACTTGTCGCCGCTCTGAATGAAGATCAACGGCCAGAAATAGTCGTTGTAGATGAAGATCACTTCGAGCGTGCCGAGCGCTGCAAGCGCCGGACGGCACAGTGGCATGATGATCGACGTGTAATGCCGCCACACGCCAGCGCCGTCCACGCGCGCTGCCTCGCTCAGCTCGGCCGGGATGGCCTTCATGAAGTTCGACAGCACGAATGTGCAGAAGCCGATCTGGAATGCCGTGTTCACCGCGATCACGCTGAAGAACGTGTTCAGAAGACTGCCGGAGTCGCTCACCCAATACGGCAGGGTGAAGTTCTTGAACACCTCGAACAGCGGGGCTGCGAGCACCTGAGGAGGCAGCAGGTTCCCAGCCGTGAAAGCGATGAGCAGCGTGATGTTGAACTTCCAGCTGAACCGGCTGACGGCGAACGCCATCATCGAGGCGAAGAACAGGGTCAGGATGACGGCGGGAACCGTGATGATCAGCGAGTTGCCGAAGTAGTTGATGAACCCGCCCTGATTCCAGGCATCCACGAAATTGTCGAAGTTGAACGGCCCGGCGAAGCTGAAGTAGCCGAACTTGTCTGTCGCGGACTTCGGGCGAAGCGACGTATATAACGTCCACACCAGCGGGATCAACCACATGATCGCCATCACCGTGATGAACAGATATGTGCCCCAGTGGCTCTTCTTGCGGCCTGCTCGCTGCTCGATCTGGCGAGACGATGCGAGCGGGTCGACGGATGCTGGATCGATGGTCGTCGCTGACATCAGAGCCGCTCCTTCCTAAACGTGCGCGAAAGATAGAAGACGATGGGCACCAGCGAGATCACCAGCAGCACGACGGCGAGCGCCGAGCCGACCCCGATCACCTGACCCTCGCCGACCAGGTTCTGCACGACGAGCACGCTGAGCAGCTCGAGCCCGTTCGTGCCCTTATTGATCACGTACACGATGTCGAACGCGCGAAGCGACTCGATGATCGTGATCACGACGATGATGATGTTCGTCGGTTTCATCGCGGGAAACACGACACGGAAGAACGTCTGAGGCGCGTTCGCCCCGTCGAGCGCAGCCGCTTCGCGCAGACTCGCATCCACGCCCTTCAGCCCTGCCAAGTACAGGATCATCACATAGCCGGCATGTCGCCAGGTGGCTGCGACCATGGCGGCCCAGATGTTGACATCCGAGTCTCCGAACCAGTCGACGGCGCGTGGTGTGCCTGCCGTGCCGAGCAGAAAGTTCAGCAGCCCGTTGTCCTGGGAGTAGAACAACTGCCAGATGACACCGATCAGAGCCAGTGACAGCATGACTGGCACGAAGAAGATGCTCTGATAGATGCGCGTTCCGCGGATCTTCTGATCAAGCACAACGGCAAGCAGCAGGCCGAGCGGCGTTCCGATCAGGCCGAGGAAGAGCAGCCACAGGATGTTGTGGCCGACCGCTGGCCAGAACGGCGTGTACTCGTTGAAGATGTAGTTGAAGTTGCTCAGCCCTGCCGGCTTGATGTCACTCAACGCCAGACCGTTCCAGCGCACGAACGCCAGACCGATCGACAGCAGTGTTGGCACCCAGACGAACAGAACCTGGATGAGGGTCGGGATGCCGATCATCACCCCGAGCACGACGCGGTCGCGTGTGCCGAGTTGGCGGAGCCGACGCCGGCGGGCCGGAGGTGTGACCTCCGGCCTGACGGCATCGCCCACCCGTGTATCGGAAGTTGCAGACACGGTGGATCCTCGTCCGCTACTGCGCGGCGTACAGGGTCTTGGCCTGCGCTTCGATGTTCTTCAGGTCGACAGTGCCGTCCTTGATGAACGACTGCATGGCAGGCTCGAGCACGTTCGTAGCCATTGCGGGCAGCGCGTCACGGTCGAAGAACTGGCTGATGTTCTTCGCGTCGGCGATTACGCCTGCAAGCTCCTTGGTGAACGCGCTGTACCCAGACGTGTCAGCATCCTTCGCCGTCATGATGTTCGACTTGTCCACGGAGTAGTACGCTTCCTGCCCTGCCCCGGTGCCCATGAACTGCAGCATTGCGTG
This sequence comes from Microbacteriaceae bacterium, assembly GCA_035565115.1. Classification (GTDB taxonomy): domain Bacteria; phylum Actinomycetota; class Actinomycetes; order Actinomycetales; family Microbacteriaceae; genus Rathayibacter_A. The sequence goes on from DATMTC010000205.1 coordinate 2,289, forward strand.
CGCCGCCTTGTTCTCGCCGCCCCGCTTGGAGAGCATGAGCCCGTCGATCGGCGCCTCGACAGCATCCTGCCCCTCGACCTTGACCGATGGGAACTTGAAGAATCCGATGTCTGCAAGCACCGCGGCATCCGTGAACTGCTGGGTGATGAACGACCCGAGCAGCATCATTCCGGACTGCTTGTTGCCGAGCTTCTGGGCGCCTTCCTGCCAGGTCATGCCGAGGGAGTTGGGGTCCTGGTATGGCAGCAGCATCTTCCAGGTGTCGAAGACCTCTTGCAGCTTCGGGGAGTTCCACGACTCCTTGTGGTCGCACAGGTCGATGTGGAACTGGTAGCCGTTGATGCGCATGTTGAGGTAGTCGAACGTGCCGCAGGCCGGCCAGGCATCCTTGTCGGCGAAACCGATCGGGATGATGCCGTCTGACTGCATCTTCTTGGCGAGCGTCTCGAGCTGGTCCATCGTCTGGGGCACCTCGTAGCCCTTCTCGGCCCAGAACGACTTGCGGTAGAAGAAACCCCACGGGTAGTTGTAGTTCGGCACGAAATACTGCTTGCCGTCACTGGCCGTCGACGCCTTCTTCAGCGCCGGGGAGAAGTTGTCGCCGATCTTCTCCCAGACGTCCTCGATGGGGGCGACGAGACCCTTGTCTGCGTAGTAACGCATGCGATAGCCGGCGAACCAGGTGAACGCGTCATCTGGGCTGCCCTGCAGGTAGTTGTTGATCTTGTTCTGAAAGCCGTTGTGATCGACGGTGTTGGTCTTGACGGTGTCTTTCGACTTCTTCTCGAACGCTGAAACGAACGCAGCGTATGCCTTCTTCGGAACGGCGTCTGATGCGTTCGAACCGAACGTCAGGCTGCCGGTCGATGAGCCGCCGCCTCCGCCTGATCCGGTCGAACACGAGGCGAGCGCCGGAACGGCCATCAGGCCGAGTGCGCTGAATCCGATTCCCTTGAGAACGTTGCGTCTGCCGAGTTCAAGGCGTCGCGCGGCGTTTTCCATCTCTTGCATGGTCACTCCTTTGTCCACGTGCAACAGGGTGCGCACGCCATCCGGGCGGTCGCACATAATCGATCATAATCTCGCAAAACCGAACGTCAAGCCACTGTGACAATGCGTAGCCGCATTGTGACATTTGCTCGAGTACGGCCCATCCCGGTGGTCGAGTAGCTGCTCGCGCACGGCCCATCCCGGTGGTCGAGTAGCTGCTCGCGCAGCGAGCCGCCCCGGTGGTCGCGTAGCTGCTCGCGCAGCGAGCCGCGTATCGAGACCCCCGCAAGCCGGCCTGCGGTACGGACCGAAGGTCGCTCACGTGGTCTCGATACGCTCGCTTCGCTCGCTACTCGACCACCGGAACTACGGCACGAGATAGCCGGCGGCGGTGAACAGCCGGTACCACTCCTCACGAGTCAGCGGCAAGTCAGATCCTGCTGCGCTATCGCGCACACGCTGCGGGTTCGTGGTGCCGAGAACGACCTGCATGTTGGCCGGATGGCGGGTGATCCAGGCGACGGCGATGGCAGCAGCAGGAACGTCGTATGCCGCCGCGAGCTCATCGATCACGTCGTTCAACTCTGGGTACGCCTCACGGTCGCCGAGGAACACACCGTCGAAGAAGCCCTTCTGGAACGGCGACCACGCCTGCAGAGTGATGTTGTTCAACCTGCAGTAGTTGATGATGTCGTTGTCACGATCGATGGACTGGTCGAGCCCGGCCATGTTCGATGCGACGCCTGCGGCGATCAGCGGGGCGTGGGTGATGCTCAGTTGCACCTGGTTGACGATCAGCGGTTGCGCAATGGAGTGCTTCAAGAGCTGGATCTGACCCGGTGTGTGGTTCGAGACCCCGAAGTTCAGCACCTTGCCCGCGGCGTGCAGCGTCTCGAATGCTTCTGCGACCTCGTCGGGTTCGACGAGTGCATCCGGGCGGTGCAGCAACAGAATGTCCAGGTAGTCGAGCTTGAGTGCCTCGAGCGACTCGTCGACGGACCGCAGGATGTGCTCAGCCGAGAAATCGAAGTAGCCGGAACGGATGCCCACCTTCGACTGAATGATGACCGATTCGCGCTCCGCAGGCGACAGCGTGATCGCATCGCCGAACCGACGTTCGCATCCGTGCGGGCCGTCACCGTAGACATCCGCGTGGTCGAAGAAGTTGATGCCTGCCTCGCGGGCGACGCCGAACAGTGTGCGGATCTCGTCGTCGCTGAGCGCGCTGATGCGCATCAGCCCGAGGATGATGTTCGATGGGTTCTGCTTCACGTTCGGAAGTGTCAGAGTCTTCATGGTTCTATCTTGCTCCGCTCTGCCACGCTCCCCCACCAATCGCGCGATGGGTTACGGCAGAACGCCGACGGATGCGAGCGCGGCGCGCAACAGGGTTCCCCTGCCGCCCTCGAGTTCTTGCGAGACTTCGGGTGACGCTGCCTCGGCCGGCGTCATCCAGGTGAGCTCGAGCGCATCCTGCCTCGGCTCGCATGTTCCGGTCACCGGCACGACGTATGCGAGCGAAACGGCGTGCTGGCGATCATCGGAATACGGCGAGACGCCTGGCATCGGAAAGTACTCTGCGACCGAGAACGGCACAGGGCTGGCCGGCAACTGAGGGAACGCCATGGGGCCCAGGTCCTTCTCCAGGTGCCGGAAGAGCGCCTCGCGCAGCGTTTCGCCGTACATCACGCGCCCGGAGACAAGTGTCCTGGTCATCTCGCCGACCGAGTTGGCACGCAGCAGCACCCCGACCTCGATCACCTGGCCGACGCCATCCACTCGCACGGGAACTGCCTCGACGTAGAGGATCGGCAGGCGGCCGCGCACCTGCGCGAGTTCGAGATCGCTGAGCCATCCGGGCCCGGCGCCCGGCACATCGTCCGGTCGGTCGTTCGGATCTGGCCGATCGTTCGGATCCGGGTCCGGGGTGCGCACGCTCATGCTTCGATCATACGGATGCGGTGCTCACCAACGCCGAGTGACAGGATTGTCGTGCGCAGATCAGATCGGCGCGCGGCAGATGAAGAGCGCGGCAGATGAGAAGAGGACGTGTGAGCGAGCCAACCGTGCTGCACATCGACCGATCGGCCGTGCGCTGGTCAGCGCCGCAGCACGAACGCGCAGGGCGACCGCTGCTTGTGCTCCTCCACGGCTACGGCTCGAATGAGGACGACCTGATGGCGCTGGCTCCTTCACTCCCCGACGAGCCGGTCATCGCCTCACTGCGTGCTCCCATCGCCGAGGCTGGCGGATACGCGTGGTTCTCGCGGGCCGACTTCGCCACGGGCGGTCCTTCGCTAGAGAATGCGGATGCTTCGGCTCGCGCCGTGCTCGACTGGCTCGACGGGCAGGCGGATGCGCCGTCCGTTGGTCTGCTCGGATTTTCGCAGGGCGGTGCAATGGTGCTGCAACTCATGCGCACTGCACCAACCCGGTTCGGTTTTGGCGTGCAGCTGTCTGGCTATGTCGTTGCCGGGGACGCGGAGGGCGATGCTGAGCTTGCAGGCATCCGTCCGCCTGTGTTCTGGGGACGCGGCACAGTAGACACCGTGATCGCTGCGCATTCCATCGCGCGAACAGCAGCATGGATGCCTGCGCACACTGACGCGGACATCCGCGTGTATGAGGGGCTCTCACACGCGATTTCGCCGCAGGAGCTGTCAGACGTCGCCGCATACATCCGATCGCATTCATAGCTGACGCGTTGGCCGGACCTAATGTCAGCGGCCTGTGTTGAGATAGAACGATGAGCGACGTTCTCGAACGCTTCTCGCCGGCCACGCGTGCGTGGTTCAGCGGGGCGTTCGCCGCGCCCACCGACGCGCAGGTCGGGGCGTGGGATGCGATCTCCCGCGGCTCGCACGCGCTCGTGATCGCCCCGACGGGTTCCGGAAAGACACTCGCCGCATTTCTCTGGGCGATCGACCGGCTGGCGGCTGAGGATCGCGACCCTCCCAACCCCACCGCGGCAACGCCTCAACGCACCCGCGTGCTGTACATCTCGCCACTCAAGGCGCTCGGCGTCGACGTCGAACGCAATCTTCGCGCGCCACTTGTCGGCATCACACAAACAGCCAAACGGCTCGGCGCAGATCCACCTCACCTCACTGTCGGCGTGCGCTCTGGCGACACCCCGGCAAACGATCGGCGTGCACTGATCAAGTCGCCGCCAGACATCCTGATCACGACGCCGGAGTCCCTGTTCCTGATGCTCACCTCCGCGGCGAGGGACACCCTCCGCAGCGTCGACACGGTGATCGTCGACGAAGTTCACGCCGTCGCCGCCACCAAGCGTGGCGCCCATCTGGCCGTGTCACTCGAGCGTCTCGACGCACTGCTCGCCCGACCGGCGCAGCGGATCGGGCTGTCGGCGACG
>DATMTC010000206.1:0-4209 GCA_035565115.1 Microbacteriaceae bacterium
ATGAAGGTGCTCTCCGGCGTCTACCCGTATGGCACATACGAGGGCGACATCATCTATGAGGGCGAAGAGGTGCGCTTCCGCGACATCCGGCAGAGCGAGGCGGCCGGAATCGCAATCATCCACCAGGAGCTTGCGCTCATCCCAGAGCTTTCGATCACCGAGAACATCTTCCTCGGCAACGAGCCGGCCCGCGGCGGCGTCATCAACTGGGTTCAGGCGCAAAAGCGCGCCCGCGAACTGCTCGCACTTGTCGGGCTTCGCGAAGACCCCGACGCGAAGATCAAGACGCTCGGCGTCGGCAAACAGCAGCTGGTCGAGATCGCCAAGGCGATCAACAAAGAGGTCAAGCTGCTCATCCTGGATGAGCCGACTGCCGCGCTCAACGAGACAGAATCGCAGCATCTGCTCGACCTGATCGTCGACTTCAAGAAATCGGGCATGACCTCGATCATGATCTCGCACAAGCTCAACGAGCTCGAGCAGGTCGCGGACTCGATCACCATCATCCGCGACGGGAAGACCGTCGAGACCCTGGATGTCGCCTCGGGCGGCGTCGACGAAGACAGGATCATCCGCGGCATGGTCGGTCGTTCACTCGAACGCCGCTTTCCCGAGCGCACTCCGAACATCGGCGAGGTCTTCTTCGAAGTCAAGAACTGGACGGTGCAGCATCCGATCGACCCTGAGCGCCTGGTCTGCAAGAACGAGAGCTTCTTCGTTCGCAAGGGCGAGATCGTCGGCTTCGCAGGTCTGATGGGTGCGGGGCGCACCGAGCTCGCGATGAGCGTGTTCGGCCGCAGCTACGGCACGTATCTTTCTGGCGAGATCTTCAAGGACGGCGAGGAGATCAAGGTCACGAACGTTCACCAGGCCATCGAGCACGGCATCGGCTACGTCAGCGAAGACCGCAAGGTGCTCGGCCTGAACCTGCTTGACACGATCAAGCGTGCGACGGTGTCTGCCGACCTCGAGAAGATCTCGAAGGGCGGCGTCGTCGACCAGCTCAAGGAGTTCGCTGCAGCCGAGCAGTATCGCAAGGCGCTGCGCACCAAGGCCAACTCGGTCGAAGAAGGCGTGAACAAACTCTCCGGCGGCAACCAGCAGAAGGTCGTGCTGTCCAAGTGGATGTTCACCGATCCGGACATCCTGATCCTGGATGAGCCGACGCGCGGCATCGACGTCGGCGCCAAATACGAGATCTACGGAATCATCAACGAGCTCGCCGCACAGGGCAAGGGCATCGTGCTGATCTCGTCCGAGCTGCCAGAGCTGCTGGGAATGTCCGACCGCATCTACACCATCTTCGAAGGCCAGATCACGAACGTGCTGACGGCCGAAAACGCCAACCCCGAATCCCTCATGGTCAGCATGACCTCAACCCGAAAGACCGGACTCGCAGCATGAGCAAATTCTCCACTGGGCTACGCACCCTCACCGGTGGCCGTGGCATCAGCGCGTACAGCATGATCATCGCGCTCGTCGTGATCATCATCGTGTTCCAGATTCTGACCGGCGGGCTCACCCTCGACCCGACCAACGTGATCAACATGGTGCAGCAGTACTCGTACATCTTGATCCTCGCCATCGGCATGGTGATGCTGATCATCGCCGGCCACATCGACCTGTCCGTCGGATCGGTCGCGGCATTCGTCGGCATCGTCGTTGCGCAGTCGATGGCCGTGTGGCACTGGCCGTCGTGGGCAGCAATGCTGCTCGGCCTCGCAACAGGCGTCGTCGTCGGTGCATGGCAGGGCTTCTGGGTCGCGTTCGTTCGGGTGCCTGCGTTCATCGTGACGCTGGCAGGCATGCTCATCTTCCGTGGAGCGAACCAGGTCGTCGGCAACTCGACCGCTTCTCCAACCCCTGACTCGTACAACTGGATCGGCAACGGCTTCCTGCCTGACTTCGGCCCGGACTTCGGCTACAGCAACCCGACCCTGATCATCGGGCTGATCGTGGTGATCGCGCTGATCTGGAACGAGTTCCGCGGGCGTCGCAAGCGAGAAGCGATGGGCGCCACGTTGCAGCCGATGTGGGTCACCGTTGTCAAGCTCATCGTGCTCTGCGGCATCACCGTCTACGCAACGCTGCTGTTCGGCTCAGGCCGCGTTGGAACGAGCTTCCCGATCGTCGGCATCATCGCCGGCGTGCTGATCCTGATCTACAGCTTCGTGACGAGCAACACGATCTTCGGCCGCCACGTCTACGCACTCGGCGGCAACCGCCCAGCCGCAGGCCTCTCCGGCGTCAACTCCCGCAGGGTCGACTTCCTGCTGATGGTGAACATGGCAGTGCTCGCCGCGGTGGCAGGCATGGTCTTCGTCGGCAACGCGCAAGCATCCGGCCCGTTCGACGGCACCGGCTGGGAGCTGGATGCCATCGCGGCCGTCTTCGTCGGTGGCGCCGCCATCTTCGGCGGCATCGGAACAGTGCCAGGGTCGATCATCGGTGCATTCGTGATGGCCTTCCTCGCCAACGGAATGTCGCTGCTCGGCTTCGACAGCTCATGGGTGTCGATCATCCGCGGACTGGTTCTGATCGCGGCCGTCGGATTCGACGTCTACAACAAGACGCAGGGCAGGCCGTCTCTGACCGGACTCCTGTTCCGCAGGTTCCAGAAAACGCCCCCTCCCGTGACGGAGGAGTCGCTTGAAGCCGGCCCAGGGTCAATCACCCAGGCCGAGGACGACAAGGTTCGGCTGCCCTGATCGCACTTCAGGTCAGCAGAAACAAGAAACAAAAATGGCGCAGTCCGCGGTAGGACTGCCAGCAATGCACCACCTGTAATCCACAAACAAGAAGGAATAACAATGCGCAAGAAACTCCTTATCGGCGTCGCAGCCGTGGCTCTTGCCGGGTTGACGCTCGCCGGATGTTCGTCCCGCGGCACAGACTCCGGCAGCACCTCGGGCGCCGACCAGATCAAGAAGGGCATCACCGTTGGTGTCGCTCTTCCCGCCAAGACCTCGCAGAACTGGGTGCTCGCCAAGGCATCGTTCGAGAAGGCACTCGACGCTGCAGGCTTCAAGGCCGACGTGCAGTACGCAGCGGCATCCAACACGGTCGCCGACCAGCAGAACCAGATTCAGTCGATGGTCACCAAGGGCGACAAGGTGATCATCATCGCCGCTCAGGATGGCAGCCAGCTCGGCACCCAGGCCGCGCAGGCCAAGAAGGCCGGCGCGACGGTGATCGCGTGGGACCGCAACATCCTGAACACCAAGAACGTCGACTACTACGTCGCGTTCAACAACTACAAGGTCGGCCAGCTGCAGGCCCAGGCGCTGCTTGACGGCATGAAGGCCAAGAAGCCGACCGGTCCGTACAACATCGAGATCTTCGCCGGTGCGAACACGGATGCGAACGCAACGGTGTTCTACAACGGTGCGATGAGCGTTCTCAAGCCGCTGATTGACAAGGGTGACCTGAAGGTTCCGTCGGGCCAGACCTCGTTCCAGCAGGTGCAGACAGACGGATGGGACCCGAAGAACTCCCAGACGCGCATGCAGAACATCATCACGAAGACGTACTCGAGCGGCACAGTGCTCGATGGCGTTCTCTCCCCGAACGACACGCTCGGACGCTCCATCATCACGGCGTGCCAGTCGGCTGGTCTTGCTGTTCCGATCGTCACCGGTCAGGACTCCGAGACGGCATCCATTCCGCTCATCATGAACGGAACGCAGTACTCGACCATCTACAAGAACACGGATGAAGAGGCCAAGGGCGCCGTCGACCTGATCACCGACCTGGCCAACGGCAAGAAGAAGCCGTCCGGTGTCGACTACAGCGACAAGACGAACGCATACAACGGCACCATCACCGTTCCGTACAAGGCTCTGACCCCGATTCTCGTCACCAAGCAGAACGCGGTCGAGGCGTACTCGAACAACCCGACCCTCGAGGCACTCGCGAAGGCCGGTCAGTAACACACAGCAGTACCCTGCACCGCAAGGGCCGTCCGACTCGCGTCGGGCGGCCCTTGTGCGTGTGTGTGCGTGCCGCGGCCGCCGCATCCGCCCCCGTCAGCCTTCACCGCGCATCCGCCCCCGTCAGCCTTCACCCGCACGCTTCGCCCCTCGAGTGATACTTTTTCGGGCAATTGATGGTGCCGCGGCAGCATCATTTGCCCGAGAAAGTATCAATGAACGGGCGCGGGGCCGCGCGGGGGTGGCGGGGCGCGGTGGGTGGCGACTCAGGCGAGCGGAT
>DATMTC010000207.1:0-7553 GCA_035565115.1 Microbacteriaceae bacterium
GCCGAGACCGAGGCCAACGCGGCGGCTTCCGAGCCTGACGCTGCCCCCGACGATGACGTTGACGCTGGTGTGACCGGCGCACCTCAGGGGGACGAGCCCACGCATCCGGCCGAGCCTGCCGCAGAAGGCGCGAAGGGAGCGACCGATGCCCACTAAGCGGACCATCGCCCAAAACAGCGTGCGCGGCATTGTCGGCATCATCGGCATCGCCGTCGCGGGTGCGAGCATCATCGCCGCCACGTGGTTGCCGCTGCCGTCATTCACCGCCGGCGTGCCATCGAGCACGGTGACTCCGGTGCCGACCGACCAGCAACGCGTGTGCCCTGGACCTCTGCTCGAGCTCGCGGCGGACTCGTCGAACGCGACGGGAGCAAGCGCATTCGGGTCGGTTTCGACGGTCAAGGACTCCAGTTCCGGCTCGGTGAAGTCCAAGGAGCTCAAGGCCGTCGATGACACGAAGGCGGATTCCTACGGCGGGCCGACCCTGTTGAGTCTTGCGGCTCAGGCGGGGGAGACGACTCCGCCATTGCTCGCGGGAGCCCAGTCCCAGGTTGCAGCAGAAGACGACCTTGCCGGACTGGCAGCATCCGGATGCGGCGAAGCCACACGCAGCAGCTGGCTCGTCGCCGGATCGAATGATCTCGGCCAGACCAGCCTGCTGTTGCTGAGTAATCCGAGTGCTGTGCAGGCATCCGTCGACGTCACGCTTTACGGTGAGACGGGCCAGGTCGAGGCGCCCGGCGCGCAGGGCATTCTGGTCGACGCTGGGGCGCAGCGAGTTGTCGCACTGTCCGGGTTGGCACCGAATGTTAAGGCGCCGGTCGTGCACGTGCAGTCGCGCGGCGGCAGCATCCTGGCCTCGCTGCAGCAGAGCGTCGTGCGCGGGCTTGCCCCGGGCGGAGTGGAAATGGCATCGGCGACCGCCCCGCCGGCGAAGCATCAGGTTGTTCCCGGGATGACCGTGGCCGGCACTGCGGCAGCGGCAGGCGGCACGGAGGGATATGCGGACACCGCACCGGCTCTGCGCGTTCTCGTGCCAGGCGACAAGCCTGCGACCGTGCGGGTTGGCATCGTGGGCGAGAAGGGCACGGTCGGCGGCGGAAGTTCGGCCTCGGCCACGTTGCAGCCGAAGACCGTGCAGGAGATTCCCCTCGACAAGCTTGTCGACGGCTCGTTCACGTTGACCGTGGACTCGGACCAGCCGGTCGTCGTCGCGGCGCGAACATCCGTGTCGGATGCGAAAGCCGCCGACTTCGCGTGGTTCGCAGCTCCGCGCGCGCTCCGCGGTGACACGCTCGTCCCTGTGGCCAAGGGTGCTGGGGCGGTCATCCACCTGGCTAACACCTCGTCGAAGGATGCCTCGGTGACGGTCGGCAAGGGCAGCGCGGCAGGCAAGAGCGTGAGCGTGCCTGCCAACACGGCCGTCGGTGTTCCTGTCGACGAGGCGGGGGCATACACCGTCACGGGTGCGCAGGGCATGTTCGCATCGGTGAGCTACGCCGGCAAGGGGCTCTCGTCGTCGTTCCCGATCGAGCCGCCAGGGGCACTCGCGTCGCCGATCACGGTCTTTCCGCGGTAGCTGCGCCGCCGGCTCGCTCCTGGTCGCCGAGCTTGGCTCCGGTCGCTGGCCTTGTCTCCCTGTCGCTGAGCTTGTCTGCTGGTCGCTGAGCTTGTCGAAGCGCGCCCAGGATGCTTCTTAGGATTGCTCGACGTCGTTGCGGTGGTCGTGCGCCGCTGACTCGTCACCGGCCTCTTGGCTCGACCATGCCTCAGACTCGGCGATCTCACGGCGCAGCGCCTCATTCTCGCCTTGCAGGTCGAGGACCTTCCCGATGCCTGCCAGATTGACACCGTCCCCTTGCAGCGCAGCAACCTGACGAAGCCTGGCGACGTCATCGTCGCTGTAGCGGCGCGTTCCACCAGCCGTGCGTGCTGGAGCAAGAAGCCCCTTGCGTTCGTAGAGGCGCAACGTGGCGGCAGGGAGGCCGGCGAGCTCGGCCGCAACAGCGATGCTGTAGACGGGTCGAGCCGCAGATGGTGGTGTCATTGATCAATTTTCACTCAGAACTGGTGTTCAGTTCATCGTTTTGGTATAAAAAATATACATCAAACGACAGAGATTACCTCGCACTGCGATTGCTGGTTTTGCGCACAATCGGGAGGTGAGAGTGGTGCTGGTGATGGTTGCGAGCTGTCAGACGGCGAAGGTGTTCGCAGACATGCTCTGCTCTGATCCGGAGTGGGTCGACTCCGAGTTCGAGGCGATCGTCTCCGGCTTGCTGATTGCGCCGAGCGCAGCATCCGCACCGTCGCTAGCACCGTTCCGTCCGTCGAAGTCGCCGCAATGGGACGAGCGCAAACTCACGCAGTGCGCGGCCGATGCCGATGCGCGAAACACGCGCTCGCGCATCCGCTCGCCTCCGTTGGCAGGCGCCGGATCAGCCGGCGCTTGAAGTGGCAGGTTCGGATCAGGCGGCACGACCGCCTCGCATCAAGAAAGGAGTACCTCAAGTGTCGATGTCATTCGACCCATTCAGCCAGTTGGACCGATTCGCTCACAGTGTCTTCGACACAAGCAGGCAGCCGCGGCTGATGCCGGTGGATCTGTTTCGTGAGGGCGATCAATATGTCTTGAACGCCGATCTCCCCGGTGTCGATCCCGGATCGGTCGACGTGGACGTCGATGGACGCCTGTTGACCATCCGAGCGCAACGATCGAGGGACGACCGAGAGAACGCGCGCTGGCTGACCCAGGAACGACCGTTCGGTTCATACCTGCGGCAGTTCTCGATCGGCGACGACGTGAGCGCCGACAACATCAGCGCCAGCTACGACAACGGGGTGCTGAGCGTTGTCATCCCGATCGCGGAACGCGCAAAACCACGCAAGATCACGGTTGATTCGGTCTCCGGGCGCGATCAGAAGGCAGTTTCAGCCTGACGCGTTAGGCCGTCGACCGAGGGCAACTCTCGGACGCGCATGTCGGACCGCTTGGGGCGGACGAGCGAATGCATTCCCGAGAGTGGAGTCGGGCACGGTGTGGCCAGCCGTTGCCCGACCTGCCCAGAACTTGTTACTGCGGGCGGCGTTCGCTGAGCTTGTCGAAGCGCCGCCCGACTCAGCAGTGCCGGTCGCTGAGCTTGTCGAAGCGCGCCCGACTCAGTAGTGACGGAAACGCTCGGGCGCGAGGTCCCACGGGTCTTTGCCGAGAAGTTCGGCGACTGCGCGGAAGACACAACTCTCGACGAGCAGCCTGCGGTGCAGGTCGTCGTTGCGATGCAGTTTGCTCAGCCGCTGGATCGGAATGCGGAAGAGCACGATCGTTCGCGTCGCCGGGTCGACCACCCAGCGTTCCACCTCGTCGTCGCTGAGTGCTGTCGCGGGCGCTGCTGCAATTTCGAAGCGCACATCCGCCAGATCGGCGGGCCATAGGCCCTTCAGGTAATCCGCTGTCGAGGCAACGGTGAGATCGAAGAAGTCGATGCGATTGTGCAGCATCGGCAGGTGTGGGCCGGTGACAGGTCCGCGCGCACCGCGTCCGTGTCGATTGCGTCGGGTCGCCGGTGGTGCCGGCTGCTCGATATGAGCGGCGCGAGATCGAGGCATGTCGCCATCCTACGTCGCCTCGGTCGCGATAGTCTGGACGGCGATGTCCAGTCGAGCGTGTTCGAGGGTTGCGTGCAGCAAGGATGCCGTAGCGACGCTGACCTACGTGTATGCGGACTCGATGGCGGTGCTCGGACCGCTCAGCGGCGAGCACGAACCGCACAGTTACGACCTGTGCGCTGTGCACGCCGAGCGGCTGTCGGCGCCGCAGGGCTGGCAAATCGTGCGGCACTCGGTGTTCGGAGAACTCGGCTACGGCGCCTGAGCGCGTCGCGGCGCCAATGAGGCGCGTTCCAATCCCGTTTCAGCGCTTCTGCCCACTTCAAGGGGCTGCAAACGCTGAAACCGGATTGGAACGGCTGGCGGATGTGGATGCGTGTGCGGATGCGGGGCATGCGGATGCGGATGCGGATGCGCGTGCGGATGCGGATGTGCATGCGGTACGGGCGGATGCGAGTGCGTGCGGACGCGCTGGCGCTGAGCCTGCGAGAATGAATGCATGACTGACGTGACTGCAGGCGTGTCCACGGCGCTTCCGTACAAGATCGCGGACCTGACGCTCGCCGAATCCGGACGACACCAACTGCGCCTTGCCGAAAACGAGATGCCCGGACTGATGGCGTTGCGGGCCGAGTTCGGCGACGCGCAGCCCTTGAAAGGTGCGCGCATCGCCGGCTCGCTGCACATGACCGTGCAGACCGCCGTTCTGATCGAGACCCTCGTCGCTCTTGGCGCGCAGGTGCGCTGGGCGAGCTGCAACATCTTCTCCACCCAGGACGAGGCCGCAGCCGCGGTCGTTGTGGGCCCGACAGGCACACCGGATGCGCCCGCCGGGGTTCCCGTGTTCGCGTGGAAGGGTGAAACGCTCGAAGAGTACTGGTGGTGCACGCAACAGATTTTCGACTGGAGCGCTGAAGCCCGTGCGGCCGGCGCCGACTGGATCGGTCCGAACCTGATCCTCGACGACGGGGGAGACGCAACAATGCTTGTGCACCTCGGCGCCGAGTTCGAGCGGGCAGGCGCAGTGCCGGATGCGACGGATGCTGACAGTCACGAATACCGCGTCGTTTTGGACGCACTGCGCGCCTCGCTTGCGACATCCGCCGACCGCTGGACGACGATCGCGGCCGGCATCGGCGGTGTCACGGAGGAGACCACTACCGGGGTGCACCGGCTGTACGAGCTCGCGCGTGACCAGAAGCTGCTGTTTCCGGCGATCAACGTGAACGACTCGGTGACGAAGTCGAAGTTCGACAACAAGTACGGCATCCGGCACTCGCTTCCCGACGGGCTGAACCGCGCGACTGACGTGCTGATTGGCGGCAAGGTGGTCTTCGTCGCCGGGTACGGCGATGTCGGCAAGGGTGCGGCGGAGGCGCTGCGCGGCCAGGGCGCACGCGTGATCGTGAGCGAGGTCGACCCGATCAATGCGTTGCAGGCCGCGATGGACGGGTTCCAGGTGGCCCGCATCGAATCCGTCGTCGGCGATGCGGACATCTTCATCACCGGCACGGGGAACGTCAACGTGATCACGCTGGATCACATCCTGGCGATGAAGCACCAGGCGATCGTCGCGAACGTCGGTCACTTCGACAATGAGATCGACATGGCAGGGCTCGAAGCGCTCAGAGGCGCTGAGAAGGTCGAGATCAAACCGCAGGTGCACGAGTGGCGGCTGCCGAACGGTCGCAGCGTGCTCGTGCTCAGCGAGGGCCGGTTGATGAATCTCGGTAACGCCACTGGGCATCCGTCGTTTGTGATGAGCAATTCGTTCACGAACCAGGTGCTTGCCCAGATGGAGCTCTACGTGCGGCCTGAGGCATACCCGGTCGGGGTGTACGTGCTGCCGAAGGTGCTTGACGAGAAGGTGGCCCGCTTGCACCTGGACGCGCTCGGGGTCGAGTTGACCACGCTGTCGCCGGAGCAAGCCGCATACATCGGCGTTCCGGTGGACGGGCCGTACAAGGTCGACCACTACCGGTACTGAAGGAAGCGGATGCGGCTCAGCGCTCTGGGAAGGCTCAGCGCTCTGGGAATCCGTGCGGCAGGCTGCTCAGCACCGGCTGCACCCGTTCGAGACGTTCTTTCTCCAACGTGAGCGCCCGATAATCACGGTCGCGTCGAACGGCAGCGACGGCCGCCAGGAACACTTCCGGATGCGCGGCAGGCAGCGGAGACACGAACTGCGCTGCCTCCTGCGCCAGCTCGGTGGCGATGCCAGCGCGGGCGATCGGCGTCATCGCATTGGCTTGACGCAGAAACTGTGAGATGCGCCGCGAGAGCCGGTCGGGGAGCCTGGCGACATCCGCCGTCGACGCCCACGCCACAAGTGACGTCGGCACGTCGAACACCGGCTCGACAACGCGCGGAACGCGCTCGTGCTGACTGTACGTGCCGGCGAGCAGGTCGCCGAGCCGCTTCGAGCGAGGGCTGAGCAGGGCAACGATGGCGGCCAGGCCACCGAACGTCAGGTAGATCTCCACAACACCGCTGAGTGCCCGGATGAACGCGTGCCGCAGCTGGGCTGCGCCGCCGTCGTCGCGCACGATGCGAGCGCCGACGGCGAGCCGGCCGAGTGAACGACCGCGCGTGAGCACTTCGACACTCATCGGGAAAATCACGATCGCGATCACCAGGCTCGCGATCACGAGCGCTGCCGAAAGCGCTTCATCGGCAAACGTGCGCGTCACGATGCCCAGCAGATAGATCAAGGTCATGAACAGTGCGATGGATGTCAGCCAGTCGATGATCGCGCCTGCTGCACGCAGCACGAAACTGGCCGGGCGAACATCCAGACCGACGGCCTCGCCTGTCATGAGCTCGGTGTCGCTGTCATCCGCGCTATTCGAATCCAACCGGCCCGAATTCGACCCGCCCGGACCCGGCCGCGCCGCCCACGACATCGGTTCGCGCGCGGTGCCTGCAGCCATGGATATCATCTAAGCAGATGGATGTCGACGCGTACACGGCCGCGCACCGTGAAGACTGGGCGAAGCTGGACGCCCTCGCCCGCAAGCGGTCGTTCTCGGGCGCAGAGGCGGACGAACTGATCGACCGCTATCAGGCCGGCGCGACGCAGCTGTCTGTGTTGAAGACATCCGCCGGTTCGACTGTGCAGGGCGACCGGTTGTCGATCTCGCTATCGCGGGCGCGTCAGCGGTTCACTGGCGCTAGCAGCAACGTGCTTGCGCAGCTGCCGCGATTCGTGTTCCTGCAGCTGCCCGCCGCGCTGTACCGACTGCGCTGGCTCACGCTCGCGGTCGCGGTCGCAACGGCGATCATCGCTGGACTCTACGCATGGTGGGCGCTCAGCAACCCGGCCGTTCTGGCGAATTTCGGGTCGGATGCTCAACTCAAGCAACTGGTGAACCACGATTTCGTCGATTATTACTCGCAGAACCCTGCCGCATCGTTCACCGGGCAGGTGTGGACGAACAACGCCTGGATCGCCGCACAGTGCATCGCGTTCGGCATCACAGGTGTTTATGTGCCATACATCGTGCTGCAGAACGCGCAGAACCTGGGAGTCACCGGCGCAGTGATGTTCGCGTATGACAAGGGTGACGTGTTCTTCCAATACATCACCCCGCACGGACTGCTTGAGCTGACCTCGATCTTTGTCGCAGCGGCAGCGGGCATCCGCATTTTCTGGGCCTGGATCGCGCCGGGCGCTCGCACGCGAGCGCAGGCACTTGCCGAGGATGGGCGGGCGCTGTTCACGGTGGCGATCGGCCTGGTCGTGAGCCTGTTCGTGTCTGGGATCATCGAGGGATTCGTGACGCCGTCCCCACTGTGGTGGCCGGTGAAGATCGCGATCGGGGTGGTTGCGCTCGCCGCATTCCTCGCATACATGCTCGTGGTCGGACGCCGTGCAGCCCGCGCAGGGGAGACGGGCGACCTCGGCGAGTTCGAACGCGGCGCGCGCAGGATCGTTGCCGGCTGAGCGG
>DATMTC010000208.1:0-3500 GCA_035565115.1 Microbacteriaceae bacterium
GATCAGTCCAACTCCCCGACCCTGAACCGTTGCTGATCAATCTGACGCACAGCGTGCTGGAGGTTCTCGCAGGAACGCGCGAACTGGATCAGCTGATTCGTTGGCTGACGAAGGATGTGTACGACATCCTCCTGAAACGCGTCGTGCTGTCCGCCAGGGCGCGAGTAGCCACAGGCAAACAGGTGCACCGACCGCGCGTCACTGTGCTGCGCACGATCATCACGCATCCGGCCGACGGCATCGTCGAGGCCGTCGTGATCGTGCGTACGCCCGTGCGCACACGAGCGATCGCCATCCGGCTCGAGGGCCTGGACAATCGCTGGAGGGCGAGCGCGATCAGCGTGCTCTGACCGCCGCCTGCCCTATCCTGCGACCACCTCACGACCGCCCGCCATTCCGGTGGTCGAGTAGCGAGCGCCTGTCCCTGAGCTTGTCGAAGGGCGAGCGTATCGAGACCGCGTGAGCGACCTAGGGTCCGTACCGCAAACCGGGTTACGAGGTCTCGATACGCGGCTCGCTGCGCGAGCAGCTACTCGACCACCGAATTGCGAGCCCATCCGCAGATCAACTCTGACGAACGCCGTCAGTGGCGCTTGCGCTGCTCCGCCCGTCGCTGCGCGCGGTTCGCCGGCGCCTCGGCCGAAGCATCCGTTCGCTGCCCGAACGCTCCGCGCTGTGCCGGTGCCGGTGCCGCTTGCTCCTGCTGCGGCTCTTGGGATGCCGTTTGGCGTGCCCGTGCCCGCTCGGCGCGAGCCGTTGCCGCCTGCTCGATCTGACCGCGCTCGTTGCGCACCTCGACACCGCCTGCATCGCTCGGCGCCGTGTAGCTCAGCTGCGGCTGCTCTGAATCCGCCGGTTCAAGGCCCTTTGCGGCGACGCCCGAGACCTCGCCGGCCGACTGCGTCACCTCGACCTCGAGGTTGAACAGGAACCCGACCGTCTCTTCGCGGATTGCGCCCATCATCTGCTGGAACATCGCGAAACCCTCGCGCTGGTATTCGACCAGCGGGTCGCGCTGCGCCATCGCGCGCAGGCCGATGCCATCCTTCAGGTAGTCCATCTCATAGAGGTGGTCGCGCCAGCGGCGGTCGATCACAGACAACACAACGCGGCGCTCGAGTTCGCGCATTGCGGGCGAGCCGAGCTGCTCCTCACGGCGGTCGTACGCGATGTGCGCATCCGAGAGGATCTCGCGACGCATGAACTCGCGGTTGATCTTGCCTCGCGCGCCGGCCTCGGCGACCACCTCATCGATGGTCAGGCCGATCGGATACAGGGTCTTCAACTCGCTCCACAGCGCGTCGAAGTCCCAGTCCTCCCCGCTTCCGTCGCTTGTGTGACTGTCGAGTATTTCGTCAATCACGTCGTCGAGGAATTTCTGGGTGCGCTCGTGCAGGTCGTCACCCTCGAGGATGCGCCTGCGGTCGTTGTAGATCGCCTCGCGCTGCCGGTTCAAAACGTCGTCGTACTTCAGCACGTTCTTGCGGATCTCGGCGTTGCGCGCCTCGACCTGTGACTGTGCGCTGCGGATGGCGCGGCTGACGACTTTGGATTCGATCGCCAGATCGTCGGGCACGTTACTGCGCCCCATCAGGGATTGAGCGGCGCCCGCGTTGAACAGACGCATCAGGTCGTCTGTCAACGACAGATAGAAGCGGCTCTCGCCAGGGTCGCCCTGACGGCCGGAACGACCACGCAGCTGATTGTCGATGCGGCGGGACTCGTGTCGCTCGGTGCCGAGCACATACAGCCCGCCAACCTCGATGACCTTCTTCGCCTCGGTCTCGACCTCGCCCTTGATCCGCTCGAAGACGGCATCCCACTCGGCTTCGTACTCTTCCGGGGTGTCGACGGGACTGAGCCCGCGTGCGTTCATCTCGGCGACGGCGAGGAACTCGGCGTTGCCTCCGAGCATGATGTCTGTTCCGCGGCCTGCCATGTTGGTGGCAACCGTGACGGATCCGAGTCGCCCGGCCTGGGCGACGATCGCCGCCTCACGCGCGTGGTTCTTCGCGTTCAGCACCTCGTGCCGCACGCCTTTCTTGGCGAGCAACCGTGAGAGGTATTCGCTCTTCTCAACGCTCGTGGTTCCAACGAGAACGGGCTGACCCTTCTCGTGGCGACGAACGAGATCTTCGACGACCTGGCCGAACTTGGCCTCTTCGTTCTTGTAAACGAGGTCTGGCTGGTCGATGCGGATCATCGGCTTGTTCGTCGGGATCGGCACAACACCGATCTTGTATGTCGACATGAACTCAGCGGCTTCGGTCTCTGCCGTACCGGTCATGCCTGAGAGCTTCTTGTACAGCCGGAAGTAGTTCTGCAGCGTGACGGTGGCAAGCGTCTGGTTCTCGGCCTTGACCGCGACACCTTCCTTGGCTTCGATCGCCTGGTGGATGCCCTCGTTGTAGCGGCGGCCCATCAGGATGCGGCCGGTGTGCTCGTCGACGATGAGCACTTCGCCGTTCATGACGACGTAGTCCTTGTCTTTCTTGAACAGGGCGTTCGCCTTGATGGCGTTGTTCAGGAAGGAGATCAGCGGTGTGTTCGCCGACTCGTACAGGTTGTCGATGCCGAGGTAGTCCTCGACCTTCTCGATGCCGGGCTCGAGCACCCCGACGGTGCGCTTCTTCTCGTCGACCTCGTAGTCGACCTCAGGAGTCAGCCGCTTGGCCAGGCTGGCGAATTCGTTGAACCAGCGGTTGGCCTCGCCTGAGGACGGACCCGAGATGATCAGCGGCGTGCGGGCTTCGTCGATCAGAATCGAGTCGACCTCGTCGACGATGGCGAAGAAGTGACCGCGCTGCACCATGTCGGATGCCTGCCAGGCCATGTTGTCGCGCAGGTAGTCGAACCCGAATTCGTTGTTGGTGCCGTATGTGATGTCTGCGGCGTATTGCTCGCGTCGTTCTTCTGGGGTTTGACCGGCAAGGATGACGCCGGTTGTCATCCCGAGCGCGCGGAACACGCGACCCATCAGTTCGCTCTGGTAGCTCGCGAGGTAGTCGTTGACCGTGACGACGTGCACGCCGCGGCTGGCGATCGCGTTCAGATAGGCGGGGAGCGTCGCGACAAGCGTCTTGCCCTCACCGGTCTTCATCTCGGCGATATTGCCGAGATGCATCGCTGCGCCACCCATCAACTGCACGTCGAATGGACGCAGCCCCAGTGTGCGGGATGCCGCCTCCCTGACCGCGGCAAACGCCTCAGGAAGCAGGTCGTCCAGCGATTCACCATTCGAGTACCGCTCGCGGAACTCGGTCGTTTCGTTGCGCAGATCGTCGTCTGAAAGCTGCGCGAAGTCCTCCTCGAGGGCGTTGACGGCCTTGGCGTATCCCGCCAATCGTCTGAGGGTTCGACCCTCGCCGACACGAAGAACTTTTTCGAGAACTGAGGCCACGGATGCACTCCACTGATTTGTTCGCCACGCCGGACAGCGCTGCGCGCCCGGTCGGACGTCTTTCTCGTTGCCGACCGCAGCCGGCAACTATAGCAATGTT
>DATMTC010000209.1:0-2281 GCA_035565115.1 Microbacteriaceae bacterium
AGATGCGTCCGACGCTGTCGTCACGGCGGCTGTACGCGTCGACGATGAAAAGGATGCCGGTAAGCGAGATCACCATCGCCGAAACAATGTAGAGGGTCGGCACATCGAGCGAGATCCCGCCCGTCACGAATCGGCCCCGCCGTGCTCGTGTGCGTCGGCGCTGTGTGCGTCGGAGCTGTGCGCGTCGGTGCCAGCCGCGGCATCCGGATCAGAGCCGGCAGCATCCGGGCCTGGCACGTCGGCCGGGATGACGATCGACGCGGTTGTGCCGACGCCCAGTTCACTGTCGATGCGCACATCTCCCCCGTGTTCGCGCATGATCGAGCGGCTGATGCTGAGGCCGAGCCCTGCACCGCCGACGGAACTGCGTCGAGCGCTGTCCGAGCGGTAGAACCTGTCGAAGAGCCGCTCCTGATCGGTCAGCGAAATCCCCATGCCGTCGTCGATGACGTCGACAACGATGGTGTCGCCGGTGTGTCGCGAGTTGATCGTGACGGTGCCGCCGTGCCTGCCGTACTTGATCGCGTTTGAGAGCACGTTGTCGACGACCTGGCGCATCCGCAGTTCGTCGACGAATGCAATTTCGCCGGGTTGGATGGCGCAGTTCACGGTGATGGCCCGGTCAGCGGCGCGCGGTCGCGCGGCCTCGACGGCGTCGAGCACCAAGGCGCCGAGGTCGGTGTCGCTGCGCAGAATGGCAAGCTTTCCCTCAACGCTGCTCGACGCGACCAGGAGGTCGGAGATGAGCTGAAGCATCCGGTCTGCGCTTTCGCTTGCGATCCTGGTGTACGTGTGGGCTTCGTCAGGCAGGCCTGGCGTGTCGAGTGCGAGCTCGAGGTATCCGACGATCGAGGTCAGCGGTGTCCGCAGTTCGTGTGAGACGGCCGCGACGAGTTCCTCGCGGGAACGGAGCGCCTGAATCTCGGCCGTGACGTCTTGAAAGACGACGACCGCCCCCGTGCGAGCACCGGTTTCGTCTGTGATCTGTTGAGCCGAGACGCTCAGTGCCGCCTGTTCGCCGCTCGGGTCGCCGAGCCAGAGCAGCGTGCGCTGGAACGTCTCCCCTGCCCGCGCCCTGGCGAGCGGGTCGTCTTTCTTGGCGACCCGCGTCTTGCGGTCTTCCTCATAGAACGCGAGTGGGATGTCGACGGTCTTCTGCGTGATTCCGAGCAACATTGAACTGCTGCGGTTGATGAGGGATTGGGTTCCGTCAGGCTCGAGGCCGATGATCCCGAAGTCGACGGTGTCGAGGATGCCGTCGAGAACGCGGCGGTGCCGCTTGGCATCCTGCAGGGCTTCTTCCAACAGTTCGCCCTGTCTGGCAAGCATCCCTTGCTGTGCCTCGGCGCGCATCGCCATCCCTGCCATCGTGGCGCCGACGAACGCGAGCATCAACGGCACGAGAAAGACACGCGATGAATCTTGGAGCGTGAGCGTTTGCAGGTTCGTGAACGATTCGCCCCACGCTGCAATCGTGCCAAGCACGGTGCCGAGAATGGCGCCGATGATGCGCAGGGATGATGCCAGCCAGATGACGGGGAGGATGAGCAGGATGCTCAGGCGAACGGTGTCGCCGATGCCGCGCATGAGTCCGATTGCCGCGATATCGATGATCGGCAGCACAGCGACCACAGCCGGATGCAGCCGCGCCCACGGCACGATGATGGACAGCGCCGTGACGGCGAACACCATCACGACGCCGATCATGAACAGCGATGACACCAGAAGCGCTGGCGCGAAGATCGCGATCGCAAGCACGATCAGCGCGGTCGCTCCTGTCAACGGCAGTTGCGACAGGAACGCGGAGCGGCCTCGCGTGTACCCAATGCCGCTCAGTCGCCCGACTCCCCGTGTCGCAGGCCCCATGGAGATGATGCTAGCGGCTTGCGGGCCAACCGACGCGCACGCGGCGGGCTGCCCGTGCGCGTCCCGGGTCGCTGCATGTGCGCATCCGTCTCGGTCCGGCCACCGTGCGATACCTTTTCGGGCAATTGTTGGTGCCGCGGCGCCATCAATTGCCCGAAAAGGTATCGTTCGGCGGGGTGACGGCGCGTGTGACGGATGGGGCGTGCGCGCTCCCGACCGCCTTGGAGTCGGTCTGCACGGATGCTCGGCTCCGCGACGCGTCGCGCCCCAAAACAGGCGAAGTTGCACTGTCGCACCCTAAAACAGGAGCGAATCGACGTTTCCCGCGACAGTCTCCTGTTTTGGGGGCGGCCGCCGGCGCGTATGCCGGGCTCGCCGAGCATCCAGACTCACCCTCCACATCGGCCGTCCACGC
>DATMTC010000210.1:0-1595 GCA_035565115.1 Microbacteriaceae bacterium
AAGAAAGACGCCGCCCGCTTCAGCACCTCGTTGGCCCGCCGGCAACTCCCGGTTCTCCTGCTCGAGCTCACGCATCCGCTGCGCCTCCGCGCTGCTCACGCCGGCAGTGACGCCGTCGTCGACGTCGGCCTGCTTGACCCACATCCGCACGGACTCAACACCGTAACCGAGTTGCGTCGCGACGCGCTGGACCGTCCCTTGCGTGACACCGAGCTCAGCGCGCAGCGTCCTCACCATCCGCACCGCGGCGGCCTTCTCTTCGACCGAGTACCGACGCGTCGTCGGCTTCCCATTCGCCAGTTCCTTCGGCATAACTCCATCCTCGTTTCCAAGGTCAGGAGCCTCCAACAAACTCAGGGCGCTTCAGGTTGTGTGAATTGTTTGGCCTTGAACAGGACCACGCGTAGCTGCCAGGTAGAGCTCTGTAGCGCTGCCGCACGGTGCCGCATGACAGCGTTCCCTGTTGCGTCGGGTCAACGGCAGCGGAAGGGCGGATGCTCCTCATCCGAGCACCCGCCCTTCTTGGCTTACGCGAGTTCTGCTGAGGACCGGCGCTGTGTCGAGTCGAACTCGAGCACACGCAGGCTCAGTTTGTCGCCAGGTGCGCTAGCCACGCCCTTCGCGAGGCCCGGCACGTCGGCATACTCCACGAGAACACCGAACGGCAGCGACTTCGTGACGGTAGCGGTGACTACGTCACCGACTGCAAGAGGCTGATCGTTCATGCATCCACCCCCTTTCCCTGAATCGGGCGAAGGAGAATAGGCGGATCAAGGAGCGGTCGGGTAGCCCTTCCAATTCGTGCCGCGCATTGCGTCCAGCACCATCCCGATCTTCACGGCACCAGTCTAGCGAACGTGCTCGACTGCGAGATCACGCCGCCGAACTTTTATCGATACTGCCTAGCTGGGACGGAAGAGAGCGGGCCGGGCGTCGAACGTGACCGCGCCGACTTCGGCTGATTCTCTGGCGCGAATCCCTCTTGACAGTGCGTCGCATCGGCGTAGCCTCTATTTTAACCCGAAAGAGATTCGAGCCAATATGTGGATCGGAGGGCACGATGCCCGAAACGGATGTGTTGGTGATCGGCGCCGGTCAGTGCGGGCTCGCGTTCAGTCGTGAACTCTCCCTGCGCGGCATCTCGCATGAGGTGCTCAGCGAGACAGCGGCGCCGGGTGACGTCTGGCGCGATCGCTGGGATACGCTGCGGCTGTTCACGCCTGCCCGGTTCGACGCGCTGCCCGGGATGCGGTTCCCCGCGGATGGCCGCGCATGCCCGAGCGCAGGAGAGTTCGCCGACTACCTCGACGCCTATGCCGAGCGGTTCGCGGTGCCCCTGCAGCTGCGCAGGCGCGTGACCGGCGTCGTGGCCGACGACAAAGGGTTCGTCGTGAGCGTCGGGGGCGACGCACACGCGTGGCGCGCGCACCGTGTGGTCGTGGCCACGGGCGGTCAGACGCGGCCTCGGATCCCGTTGGAGAGCGCGCAGCTTGACGCGGCGATCGTGCAACTGCACACGTCCGCTTACCGTCGCCCCGACGACCTGCCCGGGGAACGGGTTCTCGTGGTCGGCTGCGGTACGTCCGGGGTGCAAC
>DATMTC010000211.1:0-2366 GCA_035565115.1 Microbacteriaceae bacterium
GACCGCAGCGGCCACGGAATACTCGAAGCTCGCTCACGGCTCGCTTGATGGCCCCGACGCTGCACCGGGCTGATCAAGGACAGCCAAGCGACGAAGTGCGACGCGATCGGGTTTGCCAGACGCGAGCAACGGCATCCGCTCGACGGCAACGAGGCGTGCTGGGGCCGCCGCCCGGCCAAGAGCGGATGCCACATGCTCGCGAATCTCTGCCAGCTCGGGCGTCGCCCCAGCGGCCACCACCACCACCGGCACCTGACCCCATTCGGCACTGTCGGCGGCAACGACAACGGCGTCGGCCATGCCTGCAAGCTCACGCACGCACCGCTCGACCGCGTCAAGCAGAACCTTTTCTCCACCGGAGATGATCACATTGTCCGCACGACCGAGCACGGTGACGCGTCCATCGTCTGCGACGGTGCCGAGGTCGCCGGTTCGATACCAGCGGATGCCATCAGCCTCATGGAACGCAGCAGCGGTGCGTTCGGGGTCACCCAGGTAGCCTTCGGCGAGCACCGGCCCTGCCAGCTCGAGCGCACCGTCAACGGCTCGCGCTCGCACCGGGCCGATCGGCATGCCGTCATACACGCATCCGCCACCTGTCTCGCTTGAACCGTACGTGCGCGTCACGTTCAAACCGAGTTCGACGGCGCGTTCACGCAATTCGGGTCTCAGCGACTGGCCACCGACGAGGATCCGGTCGAACCGACGCAGAATGTCGAGCAGCGACGCATCGGCAGCTGCAGCATCCACCAGGCGTGCCAGCTGAACGGGCACGAGCGACACATACCGCTCGTCACCGGTCATCGCGAGCGCCGTGTCGCGGAAAACAACCGGATCGAAGCGCCCATTCGGCATCACGACAGGCTCCGTGCCCGCTGCGATCGACCGCACCAACACGTTCGAGCCCGCAACGTAGTGTGCAGGCAGGCAGAGCAACCACTGACCCTGCCCGCTGATCTGCTTGCCCGCACGTCCGGCGAGCGCGCCAGCGGATGCGGCGGCGCTGGCGAGCAGCGCATCCGTCGACAGCGCAACGCGTTTGGGAACACCCGTCGACCCCGAGGTCTCGATCACGAGCGCAATGTTCTGCGCGACCCGATCTGGCGCAGGCAAGGCGCGCCTGACAGCGGCGGTGGATGCCACGGCGTCGGCGTCGGCAGCGGCCGCCGGCGCCGCAACCGCTGCCCGGGGCAGCACGGCGGGACCGTCACCGGTGAGCGCCGCGCGCAACGCGCGCAGCACCGCAGCCGGGTCGTCGGCTGGCACGGTCGCGAGCGTTCGAGTCACCTGGCCAGGCTATGACACCGAGTACGGCGGCGCCGAAATACACTGTTCCAATCCCGTTCCAGCGATTCTGCCCACTTAAAGTGGGCGGGTTCGCTGGAACGGGATTGGAACGGCACTGAGATTGTCGGCACTGAGATTGTCACACTGAGAGTGTCAGTATTGCCACGGGAACGGCGACCAGTCAGGTTCCCGCTTCTCGAGGAACGCATCCCGCCCCTCGACGGCTTCATCTGTGCCGTATGCCAGCCTCGTGGCCTCGCCCGCGAAAACCTGCTGCCCGACGAGACCGTCGTCGACCGCGTTGAACGCGAACTTGAGCATGCGGATGGCCGTCGGCGACTTGGTCAGAATCTCGCGCGCCCATTGGATGGCCGTTGCCTCGAGCTCCGCATGCGGCACGACGGCATTGACCGCGCCAAGCTCGTATGCCCGCTGCGCCGAGTACTCGCGGGCGAGGAAGAACACCTCGCGGGCGGCCTTCTGTCCGATCTGCCGGGCGAAGTATGCGCTGCCGTAACCGGCGTCGAACGAGCCCACATCGGCATCCGTCTGCTTGAATTTGCCGTGCTCGGCGCTCGCCAAGGTGAGATCGCATACGACGTGCAGCGAATGGCCTCCGCCAGCTGCCCAGCCAGGCACGACAGCGATCACGACCTTCGGCATGAATCTGATGAGCCGCTGCACCTCGAGGATATGCAGGCGACCCGTGACCCCGCCTGACGGTGGCGCAGTCTTGGGCTCGTACTGATAGCCATCGCGGCCACGGATGCGCTGGTCACCGCCGGAGCAGAACGCCCAGCCGCCGTCTTTCTGGCTCGGCCCATTGCCTGTGAGCAGCACGACGCCGATCCTCGGATTCGTTCTGGCATCCTCGAGCGCCGCATACAGCTCGTCGACAGTGTGCGGCCGGAATGCGTTCCGCACCTCTGGCCGGTGGAACGCGACCCGCGCGATCCGACCGTCAAGCGAGTGATGGTATGTGACGTCGGTCAACTCCCCGAAGCCTGCGACATCGGTCCACTGGGTTTCATCGAAGATCTCAGACACACGCTCGGTCATGAGCCAAGCCTACGGCCAGA
>DATMTC010000212.1:0-5929 GCA_035565115.1 Microbacteriaceae bacterium
GAGCACCTGGCCGCAGGCGTAGTACACGCCGCCGTCTGGCGACACGATCGCACTGTTGTGCATCAGCAGCACATGACCGGTCCTGGTGCGGATCGGTTGCGGTCCGGTCTCAACCAGATCGCCCATGAACGTGCCAGGCTCTGGGCGAAGCACCGGTGTCGCATCCGCCTCCCAATGCAGCAGGTCGGTGGATGTCGCCAGATGGATGTTGCCCTCGCCGAACCACATCAGATACCTGCCATCGATGGGCTCCGGCAGGATCACACCACCCTTGCTCCAGTCGGGTCCTGGTGTCTGACGGATGCCCGCGAACGTGTTGATCCCAGGCACGATCGGTCCGTGTTTGTGCCAGTCGCGCAGGTTGTCCGACGTGGCCAAGCACAGCCGGGCAGTGTGTCGATCCCAGCCTGTGTATGTGAGGTAGTACGTTCCATCCACCTCAACGACGCGCGGATCCTCGCATCCATAGCGCTCGTAGTCATGCTCGGGAACAAGCACGGGGTTTGGTTCGGTCTCGAACCGAAACCCGTCATCGCTGAAAGCCAGGCCGAGCGACGATACGATGTCGTCGGCGTGCGCGCGGTAAATGAGCACGATTTGCCCATCCCGGATGATCGCGGCCGGGTTGTAGACGTTCGTCGCCTCCCACGTGCCCCGCCCCGGCCGCAGCACCGGATTGGCGGGGCTGGGCCGGAACGGACCGAACGGGAAATCAACCAGTGGGGATGCTTCAGGAGTCACTTGGCCATCAGCCGCTTGATGCCTGTGACTGTGTCATCGATACCTGCAGATAGGCTCTTCTTTCCTTCAAGTGCAGGGTTCCACGATGTCGTCACAACAGCGGCGGCCTTGGTGGCCCAGGTATCGAGGAACGCCGTGACGAACTTCGTCTTCGTGCCGAGTTCATACCGCGCGGTCGCCGAAATGCTCTTCGATGGCGCGTCGCCAGAATCGAGCGCTGCGTAGTATCCCTTCGAACCGGGCTCATAGGCGATCGGAGCGACAGGTTGCTGCTTCATCGAGTCATTGAACCCGGTTGTGTCCATGTATGAGATCGTCTTCCAGACCGCATCCGGGTTCTTCACCGTCGAAGGGGAGCAGACTCCATTCGCCTCGATTGGTTGCACAGACTTTTTCGTTCCGACCGGCCATGGAGCGTATCCCCAGTCGAAGCTCGGCTTGTTCGGCGCAATCAGCGTCTGCAGCCACTGCCCGCCGAACATCAGGGGAATGCCACCGTTTGTGAAAGCAGCAGTGGCATTCGAGGCGTCATAGTCGGGGTTCGTCATCTGGCCGGCCGCGATTGCGGCGGCGAAGCGCTGTGCACCCTCACGGAATGTTGCATCGGCATGGATGCTCTTGGCCCCGATCGAGCTGTCGAGAAGCGGCTTTCCGCCGTTGGCGACCGAGTACGCCGAAATGCCTTGCGGGCTGTCGAGCAGCTGCCACTGTGTTACCAGCGGCGTCGACGACGGATCCAGCTGCTTCAGCTTTGCAATGTCGTTGAACATGTCGTCGTAGGTCCAGCCGATCTTCGGCACTGGCAAGCCGGCTTTATCGAACGCGGCCTTGTTATAGAAGAACCCGTAGGTGTTCGCCAGGGTCGGAATTCCGGACAGTTTGCCGCTTTCAGTTCGCCACATCTCCAGTGACCCAGGCGAAAAGTTCTTCGCCTGAAGCCCACCGCTCCCCTTGAGGTGGCTTGACCAGTCATAGAGCAGTCCCTCGTCAGCAAGGTTTTGCGCCTGCCCGGTGGTGCACCAGAAGAAGTCAGGTGCCTTCTTCGACATGATGAGCGACGCGAGCTTCTGCGCGTAGTCAGCATTCGGCGCGGCTTCACGCTTGACCGTGATGTCACTGGACTTCTCGAACTTCTTCATTGTGGCGTCCAGCGCCTTGTTCATGGCGTTCGATTCCCAGGTCATGTATGAAACCGTCGTCGAACCATCCTGAGCCCCGCCCGAGCTACACCCGGTAAGCGCGAGGCTGGTCACCGCGGCGGCGACCAGAGCGACTGTGATCTTTTTGCGTTGCATGTTTCTCTCCTTCGAGTGAATGTGAATTGAGGTCGTGCGCTGTCATTTCGAAATCGTTCCGAGCGAACCGATGCCTTCCATGAAGTACCGCTGCGCGAGGAAGAACAGCACGAGCGGCGGCAGCATGAACAACAGGTTCGTCGCCATGTAGAAGTTGTATTCAGAGCCGGCAGTGTCTGAAAGGAACGACGCCATGCCGAGCGACAGAGTGAACTTCGATGAAGACTGCAGATACACCAGTGGGTTGAGATAGTCGTTCCAGGCGAACTGGAACGACATGATCGCGATCGTGATCCAGACCGGCTTGGTGATCGGGATCATGATTTTGGTGAAGATCGTCCAATGCCCGGCACCGTCGATCGTCGCCGACTCATCGAGATACCGCGGTATCGATTGGTAATACTGTCTGGCAAGAAAGATGAAGATCGGACTGCCGAAGAAGGCGGGCAGGATGAGGGGAACCCAGGTATCAATCAATCCGGTGTCGATGTAGAGGCGCTGCAGCGGGATCAGTCCCACGATGCCTGGAACAAAGATGCTCGCTGTGATCAGGGTGAACCACAGCTTGCGACCGGGGAATTCGATGCGCGAAATGCCGTAGCCGACGAGCATCGAACTAGCCATGGCGCCCAGTGTCGACAGCACGGTCACGATCACCGTGTTGAACAGCAAGCGATAGAAGTCGATCTCGTTCGGGCCCTTCACGAAATTCTCGAAATGGAACTCCTTGGGAAAGAACGTCGGGGGCAGCTGGTTGATGTCACCGTTGCCCTTCAGCGCAATGCTCACCATCCAAACCAGGGGAAGAAGCATCGTCACGGCGAGAAGTCCGCACAGTGCGTACCACGCGAGCCGCGAGAGCAGAAGCGGCACCCGTTGGGCGGCTCGTTTGCGTGGACGCTGCACGCTGATCGCGGTCATCATGACTCTCCCTGATAGATGCGATTACGGGTCAGGCGTTGCATCACGACGGTCACGATCATCACGATCAGGAACAGGATCCACACTTCCGCCGTCGCATAGCCCAACTGCGGCGATGAGATGAAATCAGCGAAGCCGTCTTTGTAGATCTTGTACATCAGCAGGTTCGTCGAAACGCCGGGACCGCCCTTGGTGAGGATCGCGACCTGGTTGAAGGTTTGGAACGCGCCGTTGATCTGCAGCATGATCTGCAGCATCATGATCGGGCCGATCAGCGGAAGCGTGATGCGGAAGAAGCGCCTGAATACTCCGGCTCCATCGACTTTCGCCGCTTCAAGAAGCTCACTTGGAACCGCCTGAAGCCCGGCCAGGAAGATCATCATGGTGCCGCCGACACCCCAAATGCCGACCAGGAGGATCGCCGCAAGTGCAACATGCGCGTCACCAAGCCACATGCTTGTCGGCAGATGAAGAAAGCGCAGCACCTCGTTGGCGAGCCCGTATGTCGGATCGTAGACATACTTCCAGAGCGTCAAGACGGCGACGGCTGGAAGCACGACCGGCAGGTAGAAGATCGTGCGGAACACTTTCACCCCGCGCGTTGCCCGATCGACAAGCACAGCCAACGCGAGCCCGGCGGCGAGGGTCGCAGGGACCGAAATGACGACCCACAGCACCGTCACGCCGAGCGATGGCCAAAATGTTGGATCCTGCGTGAACATGAACACGTAGTTCTCGATGCCGATCCACTTGGCCGGCGTCAGCCCGTTCCATTCGGTGAACGAGTGGTAGAGCGAGGTGACCATCGGGTAGACGATGAACAGGAACAGTCCGATGATGGCCGGCGAGATGAACGCGTAGCCGATGAAGATGTTCCGGTTTCGCCTGCCGGTGTGCGGCACCGATCGTAATCGCCTTGGTTGCAGGGCTGGCCCTGCAACCGCATCGGCGGTCATTCTGGTCATCCGATCTCCTCCTCGAGTCGGGAGCGCTGAATCAGGTGATCCCGCGCGATGCGCAGCGTGACGATCTGGAATGGTCGAAGCGCAATGGATGCTTCGTCTCGCGCATTCGGCAGCGGCTCGAGCTCGCGCTCGAGCAGATCGACGATCGCGACGCCGGCCGTCGGCACGTCCCAGCCGATCCGAGCCGTCGTGCGTGCACCGAGCGACTCATAGATGCGGATGATGATGTCGCCGCTTCGGTCTTCAGCCAATTTGACGCTCTCGAC
This sequence comes from Microbacteriaceae bacterium, assembly GCA_035565115.1. GTDB lineage: Bacteria > Actinomycetota > Actinomycetes > Actinomycetales > Microbacteriaceae > Rathayibacter_A. Next base: position 4,189 of record DATMTC010000212.1, read on the forward strand.
GATCACGCCGTCGCCGGTTGCTCGCACCAGCGGCTCAGGCGCCGACTGCCCACGCACGGTGCGGATCGGCAAGTTCAGGCGCAGGCCGGCAGCGACAGCATCCTCGATATCGGCACCGCTCACGAGCGAGTATGCGGCACTGTGATGCCCCTGATCCGCCGTTGGGTCCGGGTAGCGCGGCGCACGCAGCAGCGACAGCCGGATCTCGGTGCCAGGCCGCCCGCCTGCAGCGTCATCTCTGCGGCGGATGTCGTGCCCGTACGTCGAGTCGTTGGCGATCGCGACCCCGAAACGCGGTTCGCCAACGTGCACCCAGCGGTGCGCGCAAATTTCGAATTGCTCAGCATCGCGCGACGTGTTCTGATGCGTCGGCCGACTGATATGGCCGAACTGAATCTCCGATGTCGCGTTCTTCGCCCGCACATCCACCGGGAATGTCACCTTGAGGAACTGCTCGGCCTCGTGCCAGTCCGTGTCAATCGTGAAGTCGACCTGCGCCGCGCCGGGACGAAGCGTCGTTCGCTGCACTGTTGCGGATGCGCCAAACGAGCGATGCACGACGACGGTGGCACCGCAATCCTGGGTCTGCTCGAGGTCGATCCGATCGAGGCCGTCGACCTCGCGAGCCGTAGCGCGGTAGTGCGACTCGACGTCCCACGCGTCGAAGGCGTTCGGAAGGTCTTGATGCAGTACGAGCGCGTTGGCACGGGTGCCAGGCGTGATCACTTCCCGGTCGTGGCGCTGGTCGAGGATGCTGGTAATCGCGCCTGTGCTGTCGATGCTCACGCGCAGAATGCCATTGTCGAGCACGATTCCGTCAGCTGTCCGGCTCGCGTGGACGACGGATGCCCCGCCGACCGCCGGCCGGACGGCGCTCGCGCCCAGGGCGGGCACTTCGTCGGATGTGACGGGGGCGGCGTTGAATTGGATGGCGACATCACCGGTCCCGGCGAGCGCCCCGATCGCTTCTGCGATGATCGCCTCGAGCTCGACGACAACTGCCTCGTACGCCTCGGCCGCCTCGCGGTGCACCCATGCGATGCTCGATCCCGGCAGGATGTCGTGGAACTGATGCAGCAGAACCACTTTCCACAATCGGTCGAGCGCATCGTATGGATACGCCGCATCCGTGCGGATGGCGGCACTCGCGCACCAGAGTTCGGCTTCGCGCAGGAGGTGCTCGGTGCGACGGTTGCCGCGTTTCATCGCTGCCTGCGATGTGTACGTTCCCCGGTGCGCCTCAAGATAGAGTTCGCCCACCCAGGTGGGCGCATCCGGATACTCGGCCTCCGCCGACTGGAAGTACGCGGCCGGTGTCGTGTGCTCGATGGTCGGCGAGCCCTCGAGGTTGGCCTGCCTGCGTGCACGCTCGAGCATGAGCGCCGTTGGGCCGCCTCCGCCGTCGCCGTGGCCGAACGGCACAACGGACGTGGTCGCTCCCGCATGCTCCGCGAAGTTTTTGGTGGCGTGGTCGAGTTCCGCGGCCGACAGTTCGGACAGGTATGAGTCGACAGGTGGCATGTGGCTGAACAGCCGGGTGCCGTCGATGCCCTCCCACCAGAACGTGTGGTGAGGGAACTTATTGGTCGGGTTCCATGCGAGTTTCTGGGTAAGGAACCAGCGGAAGCCGGCAAGGGCGGCGATCTGCGGGAGTGCTGCCGAGTACCCGAACGAGTCCGGCAGCCAGACCTCTTCTGACTCGACGCCGAACTTCTCAAGGAAGTACCGCTTGCCGTGCACG
>DATMTC010000213.1:0-8288 GCA_035565115.1 Microbacteriaceae bacterium
ACCCCAGCTTAATCGCGGCGCGTCAGCCTGAAAATGCGCAACTGGCGACCAGATGCGCGTTCATATCCACGGTATCCAGGCCACTGCCGCTCGATAGTGTTCCAGACCGCTTCCCGCTCGGCGTCGCCGATGAGCTCGGCACGCACAGGCATCCGGCGCCCACGGATGCTGACGGCGGCGTCTGGGTGGGCGAGCAGATTCGCCGTCCAGGCCGGATGCGATTCCCGTGCGAAGTTGCTACCGGTCACCAGCATGCTGCCTGCCGACCTGCTGCCTTCGAGCTCTGGACAGTACATCAGCGGGGTGTCACGTTCGATGCCGCTTTTGGCGCCAGTGCTGTGCAGCACAAGAGACGGCACGAGCACGCCGCTGAGCTGAATGCGACCGCCGGTGACCACACGAGTCGCGCGTTCGAGCGGCGGCATGATCGTTGGGCCGACCCTGCGAAAGAAGCGCGTTCGCGAGAACCACGCGACGCCGCGGCGGGTGACCATCAGCAGTGAAGAATCCACGTATGCGATTCTGGCGCACGCGATCGCGAATCGCGATCTAAGCTTGAGTCAGCGACCCCCTGACCGAATTTGGCGTGGCGAGCATGCTCCGGCTTTGGAGCTGCAGGTTGCACGATCTCCTTTCTGTTCCTTCCGATCACAAGGTTGTCATGCGCCGTTTGCTCAGCAGCATCATCGTCATCATCGCCGCCGCTATCAGCCTGTCTGCGTGCTCATCGACCATGGGCGGCCCTGGGGCGCAAGTTGCGCAGAATGCCACGCCAAGCGCTTCGGCAAGCGCAGCATCCATCGACAACTGCGGCGTTTCCGTGCCCATCGCTGCGCCTCCGAAGCGGATCGTGACAATCAAATCTTCCGCAACCGAACTGCTTCTTGCGCTCGGCCTCGGCAAGCGGATCGTCGGCACCGCCTTTCTCGACGGGCCGATCCCCGCATCGATGACCAACGCCGGCACACCGCGCTCGATCAGCGAATTCCTGCCAAGCCAGGAGGCGGTGCTCGCGCTGAAGCCTGACTTCATCTATGGAGGGTGGGAGTCGAATTTCTCCGCGGACGGCGTCGGTGAGCGCGCATCGCTCGCGAAGCTCGGCATCGGAACATACGTGTCGCCGTCCGCGTGCAAGGAGAAATCCTTCGTGCCAGACCCGCTCACCTTCAACACGGTTTTCACCGAGATCACCGAGGCCGGCCGAATTTTCGGCGCGACGAAGCAGGCCGATGCGCTGGTGAAGAAGCAGAAGTCGCAGTTGAAGGCGCTCGCCCCGGCCAAACCGGCTGTGAGCGCGTTGTGGTATTCGAGTGGATCGACGACGCCGTATGTCGGGGCAGGCATCGGGGCGCCCGAGATGATCATGAAGGCATCGGGGCTTCGCAACATCTTCGCCGACGTTCACGACACGTGGAGCTCGGTCGGCTGGGAATCTGTTGCTGCTGCGAATCCGCGCGTGATCGTGCTCGCCGATTCCAGCTGGAGTTCAGCGGCGAAGAAGATCGGCATTCTCGAGTCCAACCCGGTCACGAAAAACCTGGATGCGGTCGTGCACAAGCGCTTCATCGTGCTTCCGTTCGCCTCAACAGAGGCAGGAGTGCGTAACGTGCAGGCGGCGGCGAGCGTGATCGATCAGCTGAAGAAGCTGGATCAATAGCCATGGCCACCCAGACGGCAACAGCACCCGCCCCGCATGCAGCACAGACCGCGCAACGGTTGGCCCGCCCTGCACGTCTGCGTTATGCAACGGTCACCGTCGCACTCGTGGTTGCACTCGTGGTGATCGGATGCCTGGCCGTCACCGTCGGCCCCGCCGGCGTCAGCCTCAATGATGTGGTGCGCAGCGTCGCGCATCACCTCGGCGTGCCGGGCGTGGCCAGTCCCCCGCTCTTGACCGACTCGATCGTGTGGCAACTGCGGATGCCTCGGGTGCTCACCGCAGCGGCCGTCGGCGCCGGCCTGGCAATCAGCGGATCCGTCATGCAATCGGTCACACGCAACCCGCTCGCCGACCCGTATCTGCTCGGCGTGTCTTCTGGGGCGAGCCTGGGGGCGGTCGCCGTTCTCGTGCTCGGCATTTCATTCGCGCTCCCTCCCGCCGCGTTCATCGGGGCGTTCCTCGCCCTGATCGCCACGCTGACCATCGCGCGAACAGGCGGCTCGCTTTCCACAGGCAGAGCGGTGCTCGCCGGACTGGCGATCGCACAACTGTGCGCAGCAGGAACGTCGTTCGTGATCTTCTGGTCAGCCAAGGGCGATTCATATCGTGAGATTCTGAACTGGCTGCTCGGGTCGCTCGCAGGGAGCACTTGGGACACCACCCTCGTGTCGGTGGCGGCGCTTGTGATCGTCGGCGGTCTGATCGTCGTGATGGCACCACGACTGGACGCTTTCGCGTTCGGCGACACAGCGGCATCCGCTCTCGGCATCAACGTGACGGCAACCCGCTGGCTGTTCCTCGGCGCTGTTGCAGTCCTGACAGGCGCCATGGTCTCAGTCAGCGGTGCTATTGGGTTCGTCGGGCTCATTCTGCCGCACATCGTGCGCGGCTTCAGCGGTCCGAGCCATCGCCGGCAGCTACCCGCTGCTGTACTTGCGGGAGCCGCATTCCTGGTGATAGCAGACACAGCCGCGCGCACCGTCTTCGACCCGCGTGAGCTGCCGGTCGGCATCATCACCGCGTTCATCGGCGTGCCCGTTTTCATCGTTCTGATCAGGCGCAGGCGGATCGCATGAGCGTGCTCATCGACGACGTTTCCCTTGACATCGACGGGCGTCGCATCCTCGACTCCATCCGGGCGGAGTTCGACGACGGCACCGTGACCGGTGTTCTTGGGCCGAACGGTGCAGGCAAATCGACCCTGCTCCGGGTGATCGCAGGCATCGACCGGCCAACGACGGGTCGCGTTCTGCTTGACGCAGATGACGTTCACACGCTGCGACGCCGCGAAGCCGCTCAGCGCATCGCACTGCTCGAACAGAGCGCGGAGTTGGCGGCCGAGCTGACAGTGATCGACGTTGTGCTGCTCGGCAGAATTCCGCACCGTCGGGGCCTGCTTGGCTCGTTCGACAGTCATGACGACCGCGTGATCGCATTGCGCGCCCTCGAGTCGGTCGGCGCGCTGGAGTTCGCTGCGCGGTCGTGGCACTCGCTCAGCGGCGGCGAGCGTCAACGTGTGCAAATTGCACGAGCGCTTGCGCAAGAACCGCGGATGCTCCTGCTCGATGAACCGACAAATCATCTGGATGTCAGCGCGCAGCTCTCCCTGCTCTCACACGTCAGAAAGCTCGGCCTCACGAGCGTCGCCGCCATCCACGATCTGAATCTCGCCGCCGCGTACTGCGACAAGCTGATCGTGTTGTCGGCAGGCAACCTCGTCGCAGCAGGCACGCCGACAGAGGTCTTGACACCCGAGCTCATCCGGCGCGTCTACGGGACGGAGAGCGACGTCATCCGGCACCCGCGCCACGGTGGCCCGCTCGTTGTGTTTGCGATGGACGGTGCCGTTAGTGCTGCTCCTGCTCAGCACGACCCACTTGCCGACCAAGCTCAAACGCCTCTGCCGTCCCGAGCCTGAACATGTCCGACTCCCCCGTGCGCACAATGGAACGCGCCCCTGGGCCAGCTGCGTGGGTCACCAGCCGCCCGAGCCCGCGAACGACTGCAACCGGGCACCCGGCGATCTTGCCCTTCACCAGGTCGGTCATCGCCGCAATCTCATCTGCGACGGCCGGAGTCGTCACCGCAAGCACCCTGCCAGCACTGTCTGTCGCCCCGCGCAGATCGTCGACGACCCTGACGCCTGCAGCCCCGATGGCGACGTCGGTCTGACCCAGTCGCCACGGCCGGCCAAGGGTGTCAGTGATGACGATTCCAATTTGCACGCCGAATCTCGCCTGCAGGGCGGTGCGCAGTGCAGCAGCCGAAGCATCCGGGTCCTCAGGCAGAAGCAACACGGTGCCCTCTGGAGTATTGCTCGCGTCGACACCGGCCGCCGCCGCGACGATCCCGAGCCGATTCTCCACGATGCGCGTCACCCCGCCAGGATGCTCCCTGCTGGCGACGACTCGCACCGTTTCGGCGGTGATCGCATCCTCACGGTCGTCAGCTGCCACCTGCCGACCCTCAGCCTTCGAGACGATCTTGCTCGTGACGCTCAGGATGTCGCCGTCTGCGAGCGCAAGCCCCGGCTCGAGGCGAGCCGCAGCATCCACAGCATCACCGATGATGGCCGCCAGGTCATCTCCTGCGGCGATCTCGGCGATGCCAGGCAGCGCCCACGTGCTGAGCCGGTGCACCGCCGAATGATCCGCCGAGGTCATCGAGTGAGCTTCGGCAGAACGTCCCGGCCGAAAACGTCGATCCATTCACGCTGGTTGCGGCCGACGTTGTGCAGATAAATGCTGTCGAATCCGAGGTCGGCGTATCGCTGAATCGCTGCGCGGTGAACATCGGGGTCGGACGAGATCACCATGCGGCCTTCGAAGTCCTCCGGACGAACGAGCTTGGCGATCTGCTCGAACTCGAACGGCGAGCGGATGTCTGCCTTCGGGAACTTCATGCCACCGTTCGGCCACTCGTGCATAGCGTTTGCTAGCGCCTCTTCGTCCGTCTGCGCCCAGCTCAAGTGCAGCTGGAGCAGCTTGGGTGCGCCAGAGGGATCTTTGCCTGCTTCGCGCGCCCCTGCATCGAACCGGTCCATCAGCCCAGAGATCTTCTCCAACGGCGCGCCGACCGTGATCAGGCCGTCGGCGTGCCTTCCAGCGCGCTTGGCTGTCACGGGGCCGGCGGTCGCGACCAGAATCTCGGGGGCGACCTCCGGCATCGTCCACAACCGTGTCGATTCGAGCTTGAAGAATGGGCCGGAGTGCTTCACGTCCTTGCCTGCGAGCGACGACGCGAAAAGCTTGGAGATCACGTCGATCGCTTCGAACATGCGATTGATGCGCTCGGGCGCCTCTGGCCAGTATCCGCCGATCACGTGCTCGTTGAGCGCCTCACCCGAGCCGACGCCCAGCCAGTGCCTGCCTGGGTACATTGCGGCGAGGGTAGCGGATGCCTGCGCAACCATGGATGGATGCCACCGGAAGGTCGGCGTTGTCACTCCTGGGCCGAAGTCCCCCGTTGTTCGTTCGCCAAGCGCGGCGAGCACACTCCAGACGAAAGACGCCTGCCCTTGGGCAGGCACCCACGGCTGAAAGTGGTCTGCGGCCATCACACCTGAGAAGCCGTGCTGTTCGGCGTATGCGCTCAGTTCAACTGCTTCGGTCGGCGAGAACTGCTCGAGCATCGCCGCGTAGCCGATCCTTTGGGTCTCAGTCACTTTTCCGACTCCATCCTTATTCGAGTATGCGAACGGGTTCGCCGCGCAGGTATGCCGCGATGTCTTCGACGACATCGGTGAAGAACCGTTGATATGTGTCTGTGCTGACGTAGCCGATGTGCGGCAGCAGAAGTGTGTGCGGAGCCGAGCGCAGCGGATGCGCCTGCGGAAGCGGCTCGATGTCGTAAACGTCGAGTGCTGCACCCGCGATCGTGCCGTCGTTCAGCGCTGCGATCAGCGCCGGCTCGTCGACGATCGGGCCGCGTGAGGTGTTGACGAGGTAGCCGGATGCTCCAAGCAGACGCAGCTCGGCCGCGCCGACGAGACCTGCGCTGCGTTCGCTGAGCGGCAGGTGAATGGTGACGACATCCGAGCGCTCGAACAGCGCATCCTTGTCGACGGCCAGCACACCGTGCTCGGACGCGCGCTCCTGTGTGAGGTGCTCACTCCAGGCGATCACCGTCATTTCGAAGGCCTGCGCGAGCTGCGCCACCTGCGTTCCGAGCCTGCCGAGTCCGACGACGCCGAGCGTCTTTCCGGCGAGCGTCGGCCCGATGGTGTGCTGCCACCGACCGGCGCGAATTGCACGGTCCTCGTCGACGAAGTGTCTGGTCAACGCGATGATCATGCCGATCGTCAACTCGGGAACGGAGCTGCCGCCGCCGGCCGTTCCGCACACGGTGATGCCTCTGCGGTTGGCCGCAGCAACGTCGATCGCCGCGTTGCGCATCCCCGTGGTCACGAGCAACCTCAGATTCGGCAGGCGCGCGAGAACGGAGTCGGGAAACGCGGTTCGCTCCCGCATGGCTACCACGATGTCGCTGGAGACCAGCGTCTCGACGAGCCGGTCGACATCAGCAATGTGTTCGGAAACAACCTGCACTTCGATGCTCGAGTCCGTGCCAAGGTCCGTGCCGTCACGGTTCACGACCGGCGACCAGTCGGCTGCGCTCAGCGCAACGTTCTGGTAGTCGTCGAGAACCGTGACCAGGGTCATGCGCTCGGCCCGGTCTCCGGCATCATGACCACCTGTCCTGCGTATGCGAAGCCGCCGCCGAAGCCGAACAGCAGCGCGGGCACGTTCGCGGGGATGCGCCCAGCATGCCACCACTTCGACAGTCCGAGCGGGATGCTCGCTGCGGAGGTGTTCCCAGATTCGATGACGTCTGTGATGACGATCTTGTCTGTGACTCCGAGCTGTTTGGCGAGCGGTTCGATGATGCGCAGGTTCGCCTGGTGGGGCACGAACACCTCGATCTCGTCGAGGCTGAGACCGGCGCGATCCACAGCTTCACGAGCGTGGCCTGCCGCCTCCGCGTTCGCCCAGCGCAGGATGGCGCGCCCGTCCTGCGTGAAATGGTTCTCTGGCATCTCGACCTGAATCGCACCGGACAGGGCGGGCTCCGAGCCCCACACGACCGGCCCGACACGCGGCTCATCCGACGCCGTGAGCACGAAGGCCCCAGCGCCATCCGCTGTCAGAACGCAGGTGGTGCGGTCCGTCCAATCGGTGATGGCTGACAGCTTCTCTGCGCCGATCACGAGCACGGTGCGCACCGTACCGGAGCGGATGGCGCTGTCCGCGAGACCCATGGCGTGCTCGAAGCCGGAGCAGGCGACGTTCACGTCGATGATCACCGGCGACGAGGCTTGCAGGGCTGCAGCGACCCGACCTGCGGCGTTCGGGCTGTGGTCGAGCATCGACGTGCTTGACACGATAATCATGTCGACGTCGTCAACTTGCATACCCGCGTCGGCCAGTGCGTGCCTGGCTGCGCCGGTGGCAAGATCGGCAACCGACTCGTCTTCGCGCGCGATGTGTCGGGTTTTGATGCCAGTGCGCGTTTGAATCCACTCGTCGGTCGTGTCGACCATCGTGGCAAGCTCTGCGTTGGTGAGGATGCGTTCGGGTTGATAGTGCCCGAGGCCGACGATCTGAGACCCCTGGACGAACTCTGTCTGCTGCATCAGACCATTATGTCGTTCGCGCTATGCAACATCGATCAGCACCTTGCCGATGGCTCCGTGCTCGACGGCGGCATGAGCATCCGCTGTCTGTTCGAGGGTGAACCTGGTCAGCGGCAAGCCGAATTCCGCTCCGACTCTCAGTGCACCGTCGGCCACCGCTGCGCCGACGTCCTGGACCGCAGCGTTCTTCTCAGCCTCGGTCGTCGTGTACGTCAAGATGAATTGGAAGCGGACGTTCTTCACCATGTTGGAGCGGATGCCGAGTGTGAGTTCTGCTGCCGCGTCTGACGCGTACAGCGCGATCGTGCCGTTTGGGGCGATGACGCTCTGATCGAGCTGGATGTTCGCGGTCGGGTTGACCTCGACGATGATGTCGACTCCGTCTGGCCGTACGGCGCGAACCGCCTTCTCGACGTCGCTCGTTCGGTAGTCGATCACGTGATGTGCGCCGGCCAGCCTGGCGAGTTCGGCCTTCTCGGGACTGCTGACCGTGCTGAACACCGTTGCCCCTGCCCAGCGCGCGAGCTCGATGGCCGCGTGGCCGACGGCCCCTGCGCCACCTGCGACGAGAACGGCACGGCCATCCAGGCTGCCTGCACTCAGTGACGCTGGTGCGTGCTCGAAAGCGGTCAGCGCACGGTGGGCGGTCAGCGCCGGGATGCCGAGGGATGCTCCGAGATCGAACGAGGCGTCATCGGGCAGGGCAACAACCTGCCGCTCGGGAAGCGTCACGAACTCTTGCGCTGTGCCGTTCGTTCTGCCGTATGCGGCATCCCACACCCACACGCGTTGACCAGGCGTCAGGGTCACGCCGGCTCCGACCGCGTCGACCACGCCAGCGCCATCCTGGTTCGGCACCTGAGGCTCAGGCAGCGCAGAGCCGTCTCCCGAGCGCGACTTCCAATCGGTTGGGTTCACCCCGGAGACTGTGATGCGAACGCGCACTTCACCGTCACCGACCGGCGGCAATTCGCGTTCAACGAGGTGCAAAACCTC
>DATMTC010000214.1:0-31734 GCA_035565115.1 Microbacteriaceae bacterium
GCACTACGTAAGTGGCACAGCGTGTGCTCGATTGGCTCGATGACACGTTGTCAGCGGGCTGACACGGCGGGTGCCCGGTCTACAGCTCACGGATTTCGTACGGTGTCGCAATGTTGCACGGGCCGGCCGACCGAATGATCAGCATTTCGACCCCGCCAGAGTGCAACAAAGGCACCAGTCCCGTTTCGCCGCTGTCGATGATGCGCTGCGCTCTGGCCCGGAAGCGAGCAGCAACCTCCTCCGTGACCACGAATTCTCGGCCAGCGCACGTGATCACAAACTTGGCTGCAGCTGTCGCCATAAGATCTCTCCCGTCCTTGTTGCGCGGTGGCCGCGCGATGAGCGTCGGGACGTTCCGGCTCTCGGATGCGATCGGGTCCGGGTGTCGATTGGCGGGGTCGACGCGTGCTCATCCTGCTTCAGGTTTAACGCTACGCGCGCGAACCGATCCTGACAGGTGATTGCCAATCGATCTTCCGGCGCCGAGCCATCGCGCTCGCGCAATGGCAGGCAGCATGAACCGGTCACGCATGTGGGATGCTCGAACACGTGCGCACGGCGATCATCGGTGGAGTGCTGGTATTGGCCGGCGTCATAGCGGTCGCCACGGGTATTGAACCGCCTTCAACGGTCGGTGTGCTGTGGATAAGAGTCTGGCCGATCCTGCTGTTCGTCACAGCCATCACAGTGGTGACCGAGTTCGTGGCGCAAGCCGGGGTATTCAGCGTGGTGGCAACACGTGTCGCAGGCTGGGGTCGCGGCCGGGCCTGGATGCTATGGCTTCTGATCTGCGCGCTGTGTGTGATTGCAACGGTGTTCTTTTCACTCGATACGACAGCGGTCCTGCTCACCCCTGTCGTGATCACCATCGTTCGGCATACCGGGCTGCGCACAATTCCGTTCGCACTCACGACCGTGTGGCTCGCCAACACAGCGTCGCTGCTACTGCCGGTCTCGAATCTCACGAACCTGCTGGCTCAAGAAGTCAGCAAACAATCCCCGGCGCAATTCGTTGCCATCAGTTGGCTTCCGGCACTCGTGGCGGTCCTGATCCCGCTCGCCGTGGTTGCGATCGCATTCCGGCGCGACCTCGGTTCACGGTTCATCGTGCCGGCGGCCGATCCCCCTCCAGACCGCACTCTGTTCACCGTGGCGCTCGTGGTTCTTGTCGCTTTGCTGCCCGCGCTGGTAGTGGGTATTCCCGTCTGGATTCCAGCATGCATCGCCGCCCTGATCCTCGCCGTCGCATTCCTCGTACGGCGAAGGGACGCCATCCGTCCTCAGCTCATCCCATGGTCGCTGCTGGTTTTCGCTGCCGGACTGTTCCTGGTCGTTGACTCTGCGCACCAGCTCGGCCTTGGCCGTCTGCTCGCGCTCACCACCGGGGGTGGGGCCGGATTCCCGCAACTGCTCCGGTTGGCGGGATCCGGAGCCGTCGGCGCGAATCTCGTGAACAACCTGCCTGCGTACCTGGCGCTTGAGCCGACGGCTGCCGGTCATCCCGTGCGCATCATGGCGTTGCTGATCGGTGTGAACTGCGGTCCACTGATAACCCCGTGGGCCTCACTGGCAACCTTGCTGTGGCACGACAGGCTCAGGGCTCTCGGCGTGCAGGTTCCGTGGACGAGATTCATCGTGCTCGGGCTCGTTGTCGCACCGCTCACGGTCGTTGGGTCGGTCGCGGCGCTCGCGCTGCTCGGCTCGTGAGCAAGCGAAATCGCGCCTCAGCCGTTCTGTGCGAGAACGCGGTCAAGTTTTGCAAAAGTGCGCCGCCAGCCCTGCGCATAATCATGCTGCGATGCGCCGCGCAACTCACCATGCACGAATCGCATGCGGGTGCCGGATGCCTGCGCGGCGAAGAACACTGTGACCCGCGACGGATTGTTCGGCTCGTTGGTCCAAGACCACGTGAAATCGAGTTCGATCCTCGGATCGACACGAAGATACTCGCCAGTGCTGGTGTGCTGATCGCCGCTTGAATCCCTAAAGGTGATTGCGAACCGGCCGCCAGGACGTACATCCAGGGCCGCCGACGTCACCTCACCATTCGGGTCGGAACCCCACCACAGACGAACAACCTCGGGGTCAGTCCACGCGTTCCAGACCACCGGGGGCGCCGCGTTGAAATCGTGCGTGATCGTGACAGAGGTTGCGTCACTCATCAGTTGGAATGACTCCTTCAGATGTGACGGCTTCAGCTGTGACGGCTTCGGCTCTGCCGCGACGCAGCAGCAGCGGCGCGGCCACGCCGTGCAGCAGCACGCTCCCGACAACCGTAACCACGGTCAGCAGCAACACGAGGTTGCCCTCATCGTCTGGCAGGGCGTTGTATGCGAGCAGGCCGAACACGATCGTGGCCGTGCCACGTGGGCCGAGGGATCCGATCAGCAGGCGGTCCCGCCTGCCAACCGACTTGCCCAACAGCGACAGGTAAACGGGGACGATCCTCAGCACCGTCAGGGCCAGGATTGCAACCACCAGCACACGCCAATCGAACCCGATGGTGAACGCGAGCAGTGCAGCACCACCAAGCATGAACCAGACAATGCTCGTGGTCAGCACGCCCATCTCTTCTACGAGCTGAAGTTCTGAATGCGGAATCGTCCGCTCCTGCATGCCCCGGGTGCGGGCGATTCGGTACATGAGTCCTGCCACGAAGGCCGCAACGAACCCGTTTGCATTGAGAACCGGGATGGTTGCGACACCATAACTGGTGAGCGGAAGCAGAAGCATCACGAACCGGGCGCCTGCGTCACCGGTAAAGCCGCGACGGTGCAGGATGCGCACGGCCATCCCCACCAGGCCGCCGAGCACAACTCCGACAATGATCGCGATAACGGATGCCGGTATCGCGTTCAGAAACGCGTCCGTCGTTTCGTGCAGATGCTCCGTGACAATCGCATCTTCGTTATCGTTCGGTTTGGCATGCAGCACCGTCGTGAGCGCGACCGCCATCGGCAGTGCCATACCGAAAAGCGGTGAGATCAACCCGTCGTTATATCCGCTCTCGACGTTGAGGATCTGTCTCACCCTGGACGGGATGTGGTCGAGTCGCAGGATCCGCGCGGCAGGGGCGAAATCCGTCGGCATGATCACACACGCGATCACCACGATCAGCAAGAATGCATCGGGGATAAGCACGGCAGTTGCGACCGCGGCCAGAATCAACGACAACGGCAGCGCGATGAGCACCAGACGCAATGTCACCTTCGGGTCGCGGCCCAGAATGCCGCCCTGCACGTCCGTCGCATCGACGAACAAGACGATGGCCAAAATGACCTCGACGACCTTCTCGCTCGACGGCGAGTCGATCACGGCAGCGTAAGCGGGAATGTTCCACACGGTCGTCGCTGCACCGAGCACGACGAGAATGGCCGGGCCAGCGACTCCCCAGCGTTCGAACCGATGAGAGACCAGCGACCACAGCAGCACCGCCGCCAACCCGATCAGCATCAACGCGGGCATGCGCCACTCCCCCTTCGGTACCGAGACAAACACTACCGGCGCCAGGGGCCGGCCGCGCGTCACGGTGCCTTTCGGAATTCAGTCGTGGCTGCGCGCCAGGGAGGACAGCGAATTGCTGTCCTCCCCAGCGCGACACACGCACCCGGAGCCGAATACGCGGGCGGATCTAGTGATCCGTGAATGCGTCCTTGATCTTCTCGCCGGCCTGCTTCACATCGGCCTTCGTCTTGTCTGCCTTGCCCTCGGCCTCCATGCTTTCGTTGTCGGTGGCGTCTCCCACCTTCTCCTTCGCGGTGCCCTTCGCCTTCTCGGCGGCGTTCTCGATCTTGTCTCCGGTTCCCATGACGGTCTCCTTTCGAATCTGATCTGTTCGTTTTCTGTTCGTTCCAAGTCAACTCACAAATCCGCCTGGCACCAGGGGTTGACATTCAGCGACGGTGCGGCAGCCAGGCCGCGAGAACGGCATACGTCGTTCGTTTCTGGGCGGCGAACCATAGCGCAAAAGTAGCGGGAACGGAACATAGTGACCAGCTCTGGCCGCGGCGTTATCGTGAAGCCAGGGCTTCACTGATAGGCAGTGAACCGCAGCGGAGGTTGCAATGGTTGACAAGAGTCCCCACATGCCAAGCGACACGGATGAGAAGGTCGGCTGGTTTGATCGGTTCGCCGATCACGCTTCTCACCTGGTGAGCAGGGCAGCGTTTTTTGCGTTCTGCGTCATCCTCGTGCTGGTATGGGCACCGTCCATCGCGGTACTGCACAGCATCAGCACCTGGCAGCTGATCATCAACACGGTCACAACGATCATCACATTCCTGCTGGTCGCGCTGCTGCAGAACACGCAAGAACGAGCAGACCAGGCGACGCAGGGCAAGCTCAACGCTCTTGCCCACTCGATGGCGGTTCTCATGGATGCCCAGCAACTCGAACGGGAAGCAAAAGAGTTGCGTGCGGCAGTCGGGCTGGAAAACCGCGAGACCAGTGATGACGAATAGACGATGACGAATAGACGATGACGAATAGAGATCCGCGAATTGAGCCGATAACAACCCGAAAAGGACGGCAATAAATGAGTGGCCCTGACCGGAAATATCCGGTCAGGGCCACTTTTTCAAGCTACCTGCGTGAGCCTGTCACCCTGCAGTGGGTGTCAGGAAAGAGGTGCTCATACTGAGGTGTTCCGACGCCCTGTGATGAACCGGAGGAGCCACACGATCAATGCGATGATGAGCAGAACAATTCCGACCCAGAGCAACCACTGCACCGCCTGAACAAACCCGCCGACGAACAGCAGGATGATGGCGATGATGGCAATGATAACGATGAGAGGGGTCATGATCTATCCCTTCTGACTCCCGTTGATACAGGAGCGTTCGAATCATCCGGAACGGGTGTTCGCGGATCACATCATCCTCCTGGGGCTGGGGGCGGACGTAAAGGGGTGGACGCCGGAGCCACAACACGCTATAAGCGACACTTCGTACGAAACGCGCTGCCAGCGTCCCTGCGACGTGTCAAGGCCTTGAGACCCGCGATCACGCGCGCGTAGCCTGCCGAACATGAACAGGCACTGGCGACTCGAAGACGAAGCCTCATGACAACGACCGATCTTCCGTCGCCTCGTTCACGTTCACGGATCACCTCTGGCGGTGTCGACATCCATGCGCTGCAGGACGCACTCGACGAGGCCGTCGATGGTGAGATCCGGTTTGATGACGGCTCCCGCGCCACATATTCGACGGACGCATCCAATTATCGGCAGGTTCCGATCGCCGTCGTGGTTCCGCACACGATCGACGCGGCCGTCGAGACGATCCGCGTGTGCCATGACCAGAATGTGCCAGTGCTGAACCGCGGTGGCGGAACGAGTCTGGCAGGCCAGTGCTGCAATGCGGCGGTGGTCATCGACTGGACGAAGTACTGCAACGCGGTTGTCTCGGTGGATGCGGATGCCAGCAAAGCAGTCGTCGAACCTGGTATCACCCTCGACAGCCTCAATGCTGCCGTTGCCCAGCACGGGCTGATGTACGGCCCGAAGCCTGCGACCCATTCGCACTGCACGCTCGGCGGAATGATGGGGAACAACTCGTGTGGTTCGTCAGCGCAGGCCTTCGGCAAGACCGTCGACAACGTGCTCCGGCTTGAGGTCCTCACATATGACGGAGTGCGGATGTGGGTAGGCGAGACGAGCGACGAGGAGTATCAACGCATCATCGCGCTCGGTGGGCGGCGTGCCGAGATCTACGCTGGGGCACGCAAAATCATCACCGAGTACGCCGACGAGATCCGCGACAAGTACCCGAGGATTCCGCGACGGGTCTCCGGTTACAACCTGGACTCGTTGCTGCCCGACAACGGATTCAATCTTGCGCAGGCGTTGATCGGATCGGAATCCACCCTGGTCACCATTCTGCGCGCTGAAGTCAAGCTCGTGCCTGCGCCGACCGCGAGCACATTCGTGGTGCTCGGTTTTCCGACCATTGCCGATGCCGGCGATGCCGCGAGTGCCATTGCAACGCATGATCCTCTGACAATCGAGGGCCTCGACGAGACGGTCATCCGCGACGAGCGCACCGAACGAAAGAATTCGTCCGCGTTGCAGCTGTTGCCGGACGGCGATGCATGGCTACTGATCGAGATGCCAGGGGCCGACAAACACGAATCGGATGCGCGCGCCTTTGCACTCCTTGACGAACTTGGGCAACGCGACGTCAAACCGAACGCCAAGATCTTCGACGACACCGACCAGCAACACGAAATCATGGCGATGCGGGAGGCCGCGCTCGGCGCGGCGGCGCGCGTGCCCGGCCAACCGGATGCCTGGTCGGGATGGGAAGATGCCGCTGTTCCGCCGGAGCGGCTCGGCGACTATCTGCGCGACTTCCGTGCTCTGCTTCTCGAATACGGTTACAAGAATGTCGCGCTATACGGACATTTCGGGCAGGGATGCGTGCACGCGCGCATCCCATTCGAGTTGACAACCGCGCCGGGTGTCGCGGATTTTCGGTCGTTCATCGACCGAGCCGCCCGGCTTGTCGTCTCGTACGGCGGCTCGTTGTCTGGCGAGCACGGTGACGGTCAATCGCGCGCTGCTCTGTTGCCCATCATGTTCGGTGATCGCCTCATTCACGGCTTCGAACAGTTCAAGGCAGTCTTCGACGCCGGCAACAGGATGAACCCTGGGAAGATGGTTCACCCAAACCAGCCGACCCAGAATCTGCGGCTGGGCCCAGGCTACGGGCCGCCGGCATCCGTCAAGTTGCAGTTCAGCTACCCGGATGACGATGGACGTTTCGACCGCGCGGCGTTGCGTTGCGTTGGAGTGGGGAACTGCAGAAGTCACAGCGGCGGCGTGATGTGTCCGTCGTACAGGGCCACCGGCGAAGAAGAACATTCGACGAGGGGCCGGGCTCGGCTGCTGTTCGAAATGCTTGATGGACAGTATCGCGACAGCCCGATCACCAAGGGGTGGCGCTCCACAGAGGTCAAAGACGCACTCGACCTGTGCTTATCGTGCAAGGGTTGCAAGAGCGACTGCCCCGTCGATGTCGACATGGCAACATACAAGGCCGAATTCCTCTCGCATCACTACGCAGGTCGCATCCGACCGCCGTCTCACTACACGATGGGTTGGCTGCCGCGCTGGGCACGTCTGGTGCACAAGGCACCCCAGCTTTTCAATCGGCTGTCGCACACGCGACTGATTTCGCGGCTGGGCAAGAGACTTGGCGGCATTGAACCAGCTCGACCGGTGCCGTGGTTTGCAGCTGATCGGTTCGTCGACTGGTTTGCCGCTCGGCCGGAACCTCCCGCGGCGCCGCTGGGAGACGTTCTGCTCTGGCCAGACTCGTTCACGAACAATTTTCACCCGGCGATCGCTCGGGCAGCGGTAGTGGTGCTTGAGGATGCGGGGTACCGCGTCGTCATTCCGCACGCCGCACTGTGCTGCGGGCTTACGTGGATCAGCACCGGCCAGTTGAAAAGCGCGAAACGCATTCTGCAGAAGACCGCAGAGGAGTTGGCAGGACAGCTGCGTGGCGGAATGCGCATGGTCTGCCTCGAACCAAGCTGCACGGCCGTCTTCCGTTCCGATGCCCCCGAGTTGCTCCCCAAAGACGAGAACATCGCACTCGTGCGGGATCAGACCCGCACCCTGGCCGAGCTGCTCTGCGAAACCACCGGGTGGGTGCCGCCCCGAATCGAGAAGACCGCGCTCGTGCAGCCGCACTGCCATCAGCACGCTGTGCTCGGCTTCGACGCAGACCAGCGGGTCATGGATCGCGTCGGCATCACGGCGACCACGATCGGCGGATGCTGCGGGCTGGCAGGCAACTTCGGCTTTGAGGCAGGGCACCTCGACGTGTCGGTTGCATGTGCGGAGCACGAACTGCTGCCGGCGGTGCACAACGCGGCGCAAGACACGGTCGTGCTCGCCGACGGATTCAGCTGCCGTACGCAACTGGAGCAGACCGGGAATGGCCGGCAGGCTGTGCATCTCGCCGAGTTGCTTGCAGCTGGACTGCGGGGCGAGCGACTCGGTCAGCTGCCAGAGCAGGCAATCATGCAACGGCCCGGCCGGCCAGAGCGCATACCGGCGCGCATCCTCTCCCAGGCGAAGAATTCGCTACCGTCGCGTCGCACGTGACGGGCGCACGCGCCGAGTTGAACGCTACTTGTGGTTTCGCAGGGCGCTGACCAATTCGCCCTTCTTCTTCTTGGAGTAGTTGGACATACCGAGCTCCTTGGCCCGCTTCTTCAATTCAGGCACGGTCCAGTCATCGTACGACCCGGACTCACCACCCTTGCGGCCGATCGCTGACCGACCGGACTTGCCTGCGGCATTCGAGATTCTCGCGGACTTCTCCTTAGAGTTGCCTTCTTCCCGAAGTTCTTCGTAGAGTTCGGGATCCTTCAAACGTGAGTTCTTTCCGCGTGGCATATCGTCTCCTTGACTTCAGGCTCACTGGTTGAGCGCCTGTTTAGGGCTCTGGTGCCCCTCCAGACGCAGTGTCTTCCTGGGTGGTGGCGTTGTGATGCTCCTGCCCTGATGGTTCCGGCGAACTCGGATGCTCGCTCGCCTCGGCCTTTCGGTCGGCCACCTCTTCGTCGTCGATTGCTCCGTCGTCTTGAGCGTTGCTAGGGATATCGGACATCGTCCACTTCCGTTTCGTTGGTGCTCAACTCGACCATACGAGGAGTGTTTTGCATTCCGCTAGGGGCTTGACATTGCAGCATGCGGCCAGCAGGGCGCACAAGGGGCTTGCGTCATTGCGGGTCGCGCGTAACGTGAAAAAGGACGAGTCAGAGGGAGAGACAATGTCAGAATCCGCAAACGAACAGGCCGATTTCGGAACCATCGAATTGTCGGAGCTCGCGACGCAGTTGCGTATCGATTCGATTCGCGCAGCAGCCGGCCCGTCGTCTGGGCACGTGACTTCGAGCCTGTCGGCCGCCGACCTGATGGCCGTGCTGTTGGCCAAGCATTTTCGATACGACTGGAGCGACCCAGAGAACAGGAACAATGACCACCTGATCTTTTCCAAGGGGCACGCGTCTCCCCTGCTGTATTCGATGTTCAAAGCGGCAGGGGCGATCGACGACGAGGAACTCGTCTCGACGTATCGCCGGTTCGGGTCCAGGTTGCAGGGTCATCCCACGCCCCAGCTTCCCTGGGTCGATGTTGCGACCGGGTCTCTTGGCCAGGGCCTGCCCATCGGCGTTGGAATCGCATGGATCGCCAAGCGCCTTGAGAAGCTGCCGTACCACGTCTGGGTGCTCTGCGGTGACAGCGAACTGGCCGAAGGCTCCGTGTGGGAGGCCTTCGACAAGGCCGGCATGAACTCGCTGTCGAACATCACGATCGTCGTGGATGTCAACCGGCTCGGGCAGCGCGGTCCGACGGAGTTGCAGTGGGACCTGGACGCATATGCCCGCCGGGCCGAGGCGTTCGGCGTTCACGCCGTGTCAATCGACGGACACAACCTCGATGAGATCGACACCGCGTTCACCGACGCTCGTTCGAGCGATTCGCCGACGGTGATCCTGGCGAAGACTGTCAAGGGCAAGGGTGTGCCAGAGATCGAGGATCAGGACGGCTGGCACGGCAAAGCGCTTCCGCAGGAGATGGGTGATGCGGCAATCGATGCGCTCGGCGGTTCGCGGAACGTGACCGTCACGCCGCTTCTGCCTGATCAAGTGGATGCGGCACCGATTCCGCGGGATGCACAGATCACTCTGCCGACCTACGACCGTGGAGCTGCTGTTGCCACTCGCACGGCGTATGGTGACGCGCTGAAAGCCGTTGGCGCGCGCGAAGACGTGCTCGTCACCGACGGGGAGGTGAGCAACTCAACGTATGCGGGGACGTTCGCTAAAGAGTACCCCGAGCGCTATTTCGAGATGTACATCGCTGAGCAGCAACTGATCGCGACAGCGGTTGCGATGTCTGTGCGCGGATACACGCCGTTCGCCTCAACGTTCGCTGCGTTCTTTTCCCGCGCATACGACTTCGTGAGGATGGCGGCGGTGTCGCAGGCAGACATCCGGTTGTGCGGATCGCACGCCGGTGTCGAGATCGGCGAAGATGGGCCATCGCAGATGGCGCTGGAAGACATCGCGTCGCTTCGCGCCATCCGCGGGTCAACGATCCTCTATCCAGCGGACGCAACGAGCACTGCCGCCCTTGTGCGCGAAATGCTCGATCGGAAAGGCATCGTGTATCTGCGCACGACGCGGGGAAAATACCCGGTGCTGTACGGGTCGGACGAGACCTTCCACGTGGGCGGCAGTAAGACCCTGCGGTCGTCGGATGACGACGATGTCGCTTTGATCGGAGCGGGAGTCACCGTTCACACCTGCCTGGCCGCAGCCGACGAGCTTGCCGGCCAGGGTGTCACAGCGCGCGTGATCGACCTGTACTCCGTCAAACCGGTGGATCGCGAAGCGTTGCTGCAAGCAGCTGAGGCAACCGGCGGCAAACTGGTCATCGTTGAAGACCACCATGTCGAAGGCGGGGTCGGATCAGCCGTCATCGAGGCGCTTGCAGACACGCCACAGCCTCCGCGCGCGATTCTTCTCGGTGTGCACGGGCTGCCAGGGTCAGGCACGGCGACGGAACTCATGAATGAGGCAGGTATCGGAAAGGCCCACATCGTTCAAGCTGCGCTCGCCCTTCAAGAGCAGATCGCAGCATCCTGAATATCGAACGGTCCTAGAGTTCGAAACCGGTGAATTCCTCCGGCCGAACGAATGACGACCACGACTGGCCGTTCAGGTCGGCCAAGGTGTATGGGCGGATCTTTTGTGAGTGATTCGCGCGCATGTCAACGGTTGTCGACTCGACGATGTCTTCCGACAGGTCGCACGACATCTTCCCGATCGGCTCCGCAGTGTCGCTTGCTGCGAATCGCATCCGTTGGCTTGTTCCGTCGGCCGTGACCACGGAAACGTCGACCAGGTCGACATGTTCGCGCCCGCAGAGGGCTAACCCGTGGCGCACGAGAGCCCGCGCAAGTTCGCTCCCATCCAGTGACGTCGTGCTCGTAATGGAGATCTGTCGCATGTCGTGCCTCATCCCGATTGCGCAATCAGTAGCTACGCCGGGGTCTGGGGCGATAACGTGATCGTAACTCCTTCGATGGCGAGGAATAAAGCCCTCCTCGCCCGCCTGGCCCCGGCTATGCCCGTGACACGTCGGATGTGAGGTAAGCGGCCGCCTCGTTCTCGGGCATCATGATCATTCCCCTGGTGCTGTGGGACGAGCGCGCCATTGCGGCTAGCCATTCACGATTCAGCGAGGGCGGCGTGCTTTCCGAGAATCTGAACTGGATGGGAATTGCCGGCGACAGCCACAGGCTGACCCGCCCTGACCCGTGGGCAGCGTCGATCGCCCAGTTCAGCAGAAAGCTCTCTTGCAAGCGCAGCTTGGACAGTATTGCGATTTTCACGTGGGCCAGCATGCGATCCTCAATCTCATACTCGGCGCCAGCGCCATAAATGAGGTGCCCCATGATTTCCGATTATGCCACCTCAGGGATTTTCGGGTGCGCGAACAGGCCGGGTCTCACGCGGCCGGCTTGTTGGCCGCCAGGTAGTCCACCGCCTCCGCCTCGGCCATGATCAGCATTCCGCGAGTGCTGTGCGAGGAGTGCGCCAAGGCTTCCAGCCAGACCAGGTTGAGTTCGGGAGCTCTGCTACCTGAGAAGCGAAACTGGATCGGGATCGCGGGGTCCAGCCACACGCTCACCCTGCCTGAACCGTGGGTGGGTTCGATCGTCCAACTCAGCAGAAAGCTCTCGTGAAGGCGCAACTTCGTGAGGATCGCCACTTTCAGATGCGCGAGCGTGCGATCCTCGATCTCATATTCAGCGCCAGGCCCGTATATGAAGTGGCCCATAACACGATTATGCCAGCAGGGCGGCGTGAACGGTCAGGCGGGATTCATACACCGCCCTGGCAGGTTGCCGCAACGCCTTGTCATGCCATTTGAGATGGAGTCACATCGAACAAGGCGGATGTGTTGCCCGCAGCATCCGGGTGCCAACACAACGACAGGAGTGAGAACATGGATCTGGGAATTGCTGACCGCGCAGCCCTCGTGACCGGCGCCGACTCCGGCATCGGCTGGCACACCGCGAAACAGTT
The DNA here is from genome assembly GCA_035565115.1 of Microbacteriaceae bacterium. Classification (GTDB taxonomy): domain Bacteria; phylum Actinomycetota; class Actinomycetes; order Actinomycetales; family Microbacteriaceae; genus Rathayibacter_A. The sequence goes on from DATMTC010000214.1 coordinate 12,109, forward strand.
GCTCGACGAAGGCACTCGAGTCGTGATCACCGACATCGATCAGGACACGCTCGACACCGCAGCGCTGAAACTCAACGCGCCTGCCGGGATGCTGCACGCCTTCGCCGCCGACGTGACAAGTCTTGCCTCGCTTGGCGCCCTCCACGAGCACGTGGCGGCTGCCGTCGGCCGGATCGACATTCTCGTGCACTGCGCAGGCGTGACGGGAGCGCAGGGTGCGTTCCACGAGATCACGGATGATGGGTGGGTATCCACCATCGAGACCGACCTGCTTGCACCCGTGCGCGTCGTCAGAACCTTCATCGACGATCTTCGCGCGAGCGGGTCAGGCAGGTTGATTCTGATCGCCTCAGAGGATGCCGTGCAGCCATACGACAACGAACTGCCGTACTGCGCCGCCAAGGCGGGCGTTCTCGCCCTGGCGAAAGGGCTGTCTCGCAGCTACGCCACGGACGGTTTGCTGGTGAACGCTGTGTCCCCGGCCTTTGTGCACACGCCGATGACAGACGCCATGATGGGCAAGCGCGCTGCACAGCTCGGCGTCAGCCGCGACGAGGCGATCAGGTCATTCCTCGACGACGAGCGTCCGTTTCTCGAACTGAAAAGACGCGGAGACCCCGACGAGGTAGCGGCCGTGATCGTTTTCCTCTGCTCGGATCGCGCGTCGTTCGTCACCGGCTCCAACTACCGCGTTGACGGCGGTTCGGTTGCCACGATCTGACCGATCAGGCTTCGCGCCATGCGCCAGCTTGCAGATGTGAGCCGGCGTGGGGCCCCATCAACAGCATCCCGCCATCCACGACAAGCGACGCGCCGTTCACGTAACTGGATGCGCCGGATGCGAGGAAGGCGATGACGGATGCGACCTCTCGCGCGTCGCCTGGACGACCGACCGGGATGCCGTGGCGCTCTTGACCGCGCGGGTCGACGTCGTCTGCGTCGTTCATCGGCGTTGAGATTTCGCCAGGCGCGACGGCGTTCGAGGTGATTCCGAAGTGAGCAAGCTCAATGGCCAGCGTCTTGATCAATCCTCCGAGGCCGTGTTTCGCCGCGTCATACGCCGCGAACCCAACTCGTGGCTGATGCTCGTGCACGCTTGTCACGGCGATGATGCGTCCGCCGTGTCCGGCGTCTACCATGCGCCGTGCGGCGCGTTGAATGCAGACGAATGCCCCATCGAGGTCGGCACAGACCGTTTGCCTCCAGATCTCCCAGGTGGTCTCAAAGAACGCGGGCCCGCCGTTGATGCCCGCGTTGTTCACGAAGACATCCACTCCCCCGAGTTGCTCGCACATCGCGTCGATGACGTCACCGCATGCCGGCGCATCCGTTGTGTCGAGCCTGGCGACGACGGCCGAGCGCCCGGTCTCACGAACCAGGCGGGCGGTCTCTTCTGCGCCGGCATTATCGGAGTGCCAGGTTATCCCGATGTCCATTCCGTTCGATGCAAGCTCGATGGCCGTCGCACGGCCGATGCCGGAATCCGACCCAGTCACGATCGCCGTTCGTGGCGTGAAGTCCATTCCGCTGACCATCAGTCGACGTACTCAGCGAGCTCGGAGCACCGCAACCGAGCCAGTGCGTTGCGTTCCAGTTGCCGCACGCGCTCCCGCGACACGCCGACGGTCGCGCCTACCTCGGCCAGCGTCATCGGCGGAGTCTCGCGCAGGCCGTAGCGAAAACGCAAGATCTCGGCTTCCCTGCGTGGCAACTGTTCGACACGGCGCCACAACTCGTCATTCCGTCTGACTTGCCAGACGATATCGCTGACCGGTAATGCATCTGCGTCTTCGAGGAACTCGCCGATCTCGGCATCGGAATCCCCCGTGACGGCCTGCAACGAGACGGGTTCACGCTCCGAAGCCAGCAGCCGCAGGATCGTCGACCGTTCGAAGCCGGTCTCCTCAACGAGCTCGTCGATGCCCGCTTCGCGGCCTAACTCCACGGATAGCTCGCGTCTGACCCTGGACAGCGCCCTGATCTTCTCAGCGGTATGTACGGGAACCCGGATCAGCCGCGCACTGTCTGCGAGGCTCCGTGACACCGCCTGCCTGATCCACCAGGTCGCATACGTAGAGAATTTGAATCCCCTCGTGTAGTCGAATTTCTTGACGGCACGGTCCAGACCGAGGTTGCCCTCCTGAATCAGGTCGATGAACGCCAGGCCATAGCCCGTGTACCGCTTTGCCACGCTGACCACCAGGCGCAGGTTGCAGCAGACGAACCAGGTATACGCCGTGTGCCCCTCGTGTGCGAGCGTTGCAAGCTCACGGGCCGTCGAGCGGTCGAGGTCGTCCCTGGTATCAAGCCGCTCCTGCGCGAACAGTCCCACTTCGATTTGCCGCGCAAGTGTGATCTCGTCCTCCGCTTCGAGCAGCGGATAGCGCCCGATCCGGCGCAGATAGTCGCCGACGCTGTCCGTCCCAACAGTCCGCGACGGTTCGACGTCGTCGAGAATTGTGCGCTCAGCTGAGGCGTGCAAAGTAGGTCACCACATCATCGAGCTCCGAGAACGACATCCGGTCGATGCCGTGGCCGTGGCCAAGTCGCAGAACCTCATAGCGTTGACCGTCGACGCACTCGACGAAGCCGAGAACGCTTCCGGCATCGCCGTCTGGGATGCTGGTGTCGCTCACTCGCCACTCTGAGTTGGAAATGCGTCGGAGCTCGATTGATCCCGCGCGTATGCGCGAACGCGAATGTCCTGATTGAACATGGCGGGATTGAATGTGTATTGACATCGTGATCCTTCCGCAGTCCAAGCCATCGTCGGCTGTCCTTCCGGTTTATCTCCGGGGGTCGGCCGCGAACAAGGGATTGCCGCAGGCACATTCGATGTGCTAATCGCGAGGGGCGGGCCTCGGCGCGGGATGGGTCAGGGCTTCATGTTGTTGTCCAACGCCCTGCCGTCCTCACCATCCAGTGCCGGTTCGTCTGACAACTGCATTCCGTGCAACCCGCTCGCGCTCTCGATCAGGGCAGACAACCAGCGACGGTTGACGTCGTGTCGCTCGTCACCCGAATAGCTGAAGGCCAACGGAATCGACGGCTCGACCCAGATGCTGCTGCGGCCGTCTCCGACTTTCGGATCGTCTTTCCAGTTGAGGAAGAAGCTCTCGCCTCGGCGCAGCTTGGTTCCCATTGCGATCTGAAGATGCGTGAGCACCCGGTCTTCGAACTCGATCTCGATGCCGGATGCGCTGTAATGCAAGATTCCCATGGGACTATTCCGAATCGACCTCGTTGATGATGCCACGAATGATGGCGCCCCAATCCGAACCCTCGTACAGCGTCTCATGCTCGGCAGGCAGAATCCCGCCATAGACCGGATCGCCACCCTCGCCTTCGAGGTTCATCATGACGACGGAGCCGTAATTGCGTCCGTTGTCGTCTGTGATCTTCCACGACCTCGAATCGATGCTCTGCACAGTGAACAAGCGCCCCCTGTGCTCGAGCCGCATCAGAGGTTGCAGTTCACTCGTCGTCATCGCAAGGTCCCTTCATACGAAAGCGCATGACCGCGCCGTACTAGCGTGCTCCGCTTCATCTTGTGACGCAAGACCAGTCGCCGCTCCCGCGGCATCGGATGCGCCAAGCCCTGGCCCCAGGCGACACAAAGGTGTCTACTTGAACCATGAGAGCTATCTGGAAAGGCGCGGTCGCTTTCGGCCTGGTGAACGTGCCGATCAAGGTATATGCGGCCACCGAGGATCATGACATCTCCTTGCATCAGGTGCACGACAAAGACGGCGGCCGCATCCGGTATCAGCGCCGCTGCGAAGTCTGCGGCAAGGTAATCAGCTGGGAACACACGGACAAGGCTTACGAGGCCGGCGACAGGACGGTTGTGCTCACAGACGAGGACCTGAAATCGCTGCCAGAGGAACGAAGCAAAGAGATCAGCGTTGTCGAGTTCGTCCCGACAGAGCAGATCGACCCGATCATGTTCGACCGCAGCTACTTTCTCGAACCGGACTCGAAATCGGTCAAGGCATATACGCTGCTGCGCCGCACGTTGGAGGATTCCGACCGCACGGCGATCGTGCAGTTCGCGCTACGTCAGAAGACCAGACTCGGCGCACTCCGTGTGCGCGGCGACGTGCTCATGCTGCAATCGCTGCTGTGGGACGACGAAGTGCGAGAAGCACACTTCGAAGCCTTGGACGAGAGCGTTCGCATCTCGGCGAAGGAACGCGAGATGGCCGCTGCGCTGGTCGACTCATTCGCTTCGGATTTCTCACCTGAGGAATTCCACGACGACTACCAGGAGCAACTGGCCAAGCTGATCGACGCGAAGCTGAAGCAGGGCGATTCGATTGACACGGACGCGACGTTCGGTGAGGCAAGTGACGAGGACGCCGGCGGCGGAGAAGTGATCGACCTGATGGATGCGCTACGCCGCAGTGTCGACAGCAACCGCGGCAAAAACAAGGGCAGCGGGGATAAGCCGAAGCCACCTGAATCCAAGAAGACCTCCGCATCATCGAAGACCAAGAAACCCACGAAGCGCAAAGCAGGATGACGCTGCCGCTCCTCCAGCTTCGTAGCACGATATCGCGCTAGACACTAGCCCCTTATCACGCCGAAACGCGCACCGTACCGTGTCAGCAAGAAGATTTTGCAGGCACAGCCACACCACCGTCGCCGACGGTGTTGCAAGGAGGACTTCTGACGAATGAAGTGCATCAATTACATCGGTCGCGATCTCCTCACCGGCGATCGAATCGCCGACGCGATCATGGAGTACGCGACCGTGCTCGCCAGGCGCGCCAGAGCAGACCGCGTCGACATTCCGGTTCTTATTGACGATCGTGTCTCGCATGTCGAAGTCATCCTCGGGCCGGCGAGTCAGCTCATGGTCGAGTCTGTTCAAGACGGGCGAGAAGAACCGGTCGACGATGCGTTGATCGCTGACCTGGAACGACGCGCAGGACGGCTTCGAGACCCGCGTCCGATGGCGGTTCCGGAAGGTTCGAGCGTCGAGCTCTCAGACGATTGGCTGAGATGACGCTCGACGAGCAGCAGGTGAAGCTGAGCAACCTTGACAAGGTCTTCTATCCGCAAGCTGGCACCACGAAGCGCGACGTGCTCGAGTACTATTCGGCCATCGCAGATGTGCTCATCCCGCACATCGCCGATCGGCCGGTCACCCGCAAACGCTGGGTTGACGGCGTTGGAACACCGGAGTCCCCAGGGGAGATGTTCTTCCAGAAGAATCTCGACGACTCGACGCCGCCTTGGGTGACCCGCCGCTCAGTCACCCACAAAACGCACACGAACGCGTATCCGGTGGTGAACGATGTGGCCACACTCATCTGGCTCGGTCAGATCGCGACACTCGAGTTGCACGTTCCCCAGTGGCGATTCGGTCGCAACGGCAGGCCGAAGCATCCAGACCGGCTCGTGTTGGACCTCGATCCGGGAGAAGGCGCTGGGCTGCGCGAGTGCGCAGAGGCGGCGCGATTCGCACGCCAGATGCTGCGCCCGCTCGGCCTTGATCCAGTTCCGGTGACGAGCGGGAGCAAAGGCATCCATCTCTACGCAGCGCTCGACGGAAGCCAGAGCTCATCCGACGTGTCGGCGGCTGTGCATGAGATCGCACGCGCCCTCGAGGCCGACCACCCTGACCTGATCGTCAGCGAAATGAAGAAGTCGGCTCGCCGCGGAAAGGTCTTCGTCGACTGGAGCCAGAACAACGCGGCCAAGACAACGGTTGCACCGTATTCGCTGCGAGGGCGTTTTCGCCCGACGGTGGCTGCCCCGCGCACCTGGCGCGAGCTCGCATCGAAGAACCTTCGGCAGTTGGAGTACCCGGAGGTGCTGCGACGCGTCAAACAGCGCGGTGACCCGCTCGCTTCGTCACAGCCAGGACGCATATCTAAGGCGGATGCCCGCGACCGCCTGGCCAGCTATCGGCAGAAACGTCACACAGGCAAGACGCCAGAGCCGATACCGAAGAAGACGGCAGCACGGCGCAACGGTCGGTCGTTCGTCATCCAAGAGCACCATGCCAGAGCGCTGCACTATGACTTTCGGCTCGAACACGACGGTGTGCTGGTGAGCTGGGCTCTGCCGAAAGGCACGCCGACAGACACCGTTCACAACCACCTTGCAGTGCAAACGGAAGATCATCCGCTTGAGTACGGCAGTTTCGAGGGCACGATTCCGCAGGGCGAATATGGCGGAGGGGAAGTATCGATCTGGGACTCTGGCACGTACGAGGTCGAAAAGTGGCGAGAGGGCCGTGAGATCATCGCGACACTGCACGGCAGAGCTGGCGGCGGCCTTGGCGGTGCGCGCACGTTCGCGATCATCCACACAGGGGGCGAAGGCAAAGATGCGAAGAATTGGCTGATCCACCTCATGAAATCCCAGCCATGACCGGCAGTGGTCACTCTGACGACCGCGAAGAAGTGGGATGATCGTGACATGGGTTATCTGATCTACGGGGCGGGTGCAGAGTATGAAATCGAAGACCGCGCCCTTGCGCATCTGAAGATCGCGGTAGTCGCGAAACTCAGGCTTCAGGAGAGCTTCCTCCTGAACTGGAGCCTCGCTCCATCCGATGGGTCTGGACGCGTGAGCCTGTGGCTGTCACCCTCCGTGCCGCTTCAGTTCCGTTTCTCGGGAAGCAAACCGCCTGAGCTCAATCGACTATGGCTGCAAGCGCTTGCGCACTCTGCGCACAGTGGCCGCGGGATGATCCTGATGTCGGAAGACGATGTCGACGCATACCTGGAGGATGTCGCGACCACCCCGTGATCAGCAGCAGTGATCAGCGTGTGGCCTTGGCCGCCGGCTGTCTCGGCGTGGTTGTCTTCACCGACGGACGCGCCCGTTCCTCGGTTTGCGGCTCAGGAGGCTCAGGCAGTAACAGCAGGCCGCGGCCACTGTTGGCGGTCTCCTCAAGCAGCTTGAGCCATTCCGGATTCATGCGAGGTGCACGGCCGCCCGAGAACTTGAACATCAGCGGAATGCCTGGACTCAGCCAGACGCTGCTGCGACCATCGGATGTCGACTGGTTCTCTTTCCAGGAGAAAAAGAAGCTCTCCCGTCTGCGCAGCTTGCTCCCGACGACGACCTGCAGATGGCTGAGCGTGCGGTCATCGAACTCGAGTTCCATCGACGGGGATCCATAGATCAAAGCGCCCACAGCTTCACCACTTCCTTCGATCGACGACAACCATTGTTCCGGGGTGCTGCCGTGTGAGTGATGGCGTGAGGCCAGTGCCACCCGTACTCGGCAGCACGACTACCTTGGCAACGATTGTACGCAGACTTCACCGCTGTTATGGAGTCAAAACCAACGTGGCGTCTGCCGCTGATCCCTTGCCAGCGATGCGCTGGAGTCAGCTCGCTGTTTCTGACTCGATCACGCAGTCGCTCAGCGCCTGCTGGAGCTGATAACGACCGTTGAAACCTTTGGCGGGAAGCCGACGCAGCGCATCCATGATCTGCGGCGAGAGGCCGGCGTGCCGCGCTGCACGTATGAGGTCATCCCGATCGGCCGGGAAGTCAAGGTCACGAAAGCAGGCTAAGACACTGTCATCGATCAGGGTGCTCACGATGTCCTCCAATGGCTCTCAACGGGTGTTTCTAGCAACATTAGGCGCCATACATACGCAGACCAGGGCTTGACATTTGTGCTCGCCGCCCTCAGCCAGCCGACGACTCATCGTCGAGGTCGATGTCCGCTGCTTCTGCCCGCGGGTCGTCGTTGGCGTGTTCGTCGTACACAGGCTCGATCTCTTGTTCCGCGCCGCCGGTCGGCCCGTTGTTTCCTTCCCCGGACCCTGGGTAGACGGTCTCGCCTGCCACGGCGTCGTTGTCAACGGTCTGCATGTTCTGCGCCGCTTCTTGCAGCGGGTCTGAAAATGGTGCGGCGCCGTTCGCCTCATCTGCCGTTCGGTCTGATTCAGGGCTATTCGACATCAACTCGACTCCTTTCGTTGCCCGCACGATGGCTGTCAATCGACATCATCTCCTGTCTGCCTTCCGGGCACAACGGGGTGGACGGATGCATCGAAAAGCGTTATCGCAGCGGCGAAAGCCGCATGCTCCAAACGTCATGGCACGGATGCCGGACCGGGTATATCGTGTGTGCAACTGAGTCACTCGGGCGTTTCGGCGCATACAGTCCAACTGGAGCTGAGAGGGGCACATGCAGCATCGAAACCGGTCAGGCGTGCTGGCACTGATGGTCTGTATCTCGCTGCTGCTGGCCGGATGCGTCACGACATCGGGTGGTCCGCCCGGTCAACTTCGACGCACGTTGCAGCAGGCGGCGAGCGCCGCTTTCACGGTGCAGACAAGCTTCGATCAGCTGCGCGACGGTGGCACATTCCCGACGACGCTTTCTGTCACGTGCGACAACATGCTCGAGCAAGCCCAGAACGCCAGCAAGGATGCATCGACGCTGAGCGTCGACACGCGCAAGCAGCACCGGCTGCGGTCGAGAGTCGCTGACGCGATCAGCACAACGTCGTCGTTGATTGTGGCAGTCAAGGACTACATCTCAGGAACGAGCGTTCTCAGCGCAGCGCAACTGTCTGATGCATTGAGCAAGAACCGCAAGAATCTTGCGACGCTGGAGCGCGCAACCGAGAGCACGCAATGAAGAAGGTGCTCGGGCTTCTGCTCGGCCTGCTGACCGCGATCGGCGGTTTCGTCGACATCGGCGACCTTGTCGTCGAAGCGGAGGTCGGATCGCGGTTCGGAGTTTCCCTGGTATGGGTGGTCATCCTCGGTCTGATCGGCGTCTGCATCTTCGTGCAGATGTCGGGAAGAGTGACAGCGGTCAGCAAACGAGCGACGTTCGAGATCATTCGCGAGCGACTCGGACCCCGCGTCGGCGCCGCCAATCTTGGAGCATCCTTCTTCATCAACTTGCTCACGCTCACGGCCGAGGTCGGTGGTATCGCCCTATCTCTTCAGTTGGCGAGCAGCATCGCGACCTGGTTCTGGATTCCAGTGGCGGCATTTGCCGTGTGGTTGGTGATCTGGAAGGTCAAGTTCTCGCTATTGCAGAACGTTGTGCCCCTCTTCGGCCTCGCCTTGGTCGGTTTCGGCGTAGCGGCGTTCCTGCTGATGCCAGACTGGGGGCAATTGTTCCACCAGGCGACTTCGCCAAGCGTCCCGTCGAACGAACACGCGTCAACGTATTGGTATTTCGCCGTGTCGTTGTTCGGGTCGGCGATGACGCCGTATCAGGTGACGTTCTATTCGTCTGGTGCCGTCGAGGAGAAGTGGACACCGAAGGACATCTCGCGATCACGGCTGAACGTGGTGACCGGTTATCCGGTAGGAGCACTTGTATCCATTTCGATTGCTGTCTGCGCGACGATTTTCCTATTGCCGCACCACGTCAATGTCAGCTCCCTGACCCAGACCGTGCTTCCCGTGGCGGCGGCAGGCGGCAAGCTGCTGCTGGCAATCGTCATTCTGGGCATGGTCGCGGCAACTTTCGGTGCCGCCCTGGAATCCACACTGGCAAGCGGATACACGCTCGCCCAGTTCTTCGGGTGGACATGGGGCAAATTCCGCAAGCCAAAAGAGGCCGCGCGGTTCCACCTCACCATGATCATCTGCCTGATCATCGGCATGGCTGTTCTGCTCACCGGCGTCGACCCTGTGCAAGTGACCGAGATAGCCGTGGTGTTCTCGGCGATCGCGCTTCCACTGACCTATCTGCCGATTTTGATCGTCGCGAACGATCCTTCCTATATGGGCAAGCGCGTCAACGGAAGGGTGCTGAACGGATTTGCCATGGTGTACCTCGTCATCGTGCTGGCTGCTTCTGTCGCCGGTATCCCCTTGATGATCATCACGGGAGCTGGCGCATGAGCACATCGAAACTCGTCTTCGACGCACACCTGCACATCCTCGACCGGCAGATCCTCGACGATGAGCAGAAACCCGTCGCAACCGTTGCCGACCTTGAACTCACCGACGTGCCATTCCGGCAACATCTCACCGGAAACGAGGCGGCGCCGACGATCACCAACCTGCTCTGCGGTCCCATCCTGGCCACTCGCGTGTTCGGAGGACGACCGCCATCGGATCGCTGGTATCGCATTCCATGGACGGCGATCGCGAAGATCGCAGTGACGATCGAGCTCAACGTCAAGCGCGATTCGATGGATGTCTCCTGGGTCGAACGGTGGGTGCGCGACCGCATCATCTCGAGGATCCCTGGAGGCAAGCGATGATCCTCAGCGACCTTCTCGACAGCATCGTGCTCGCCGACTCCGGGCGCCGCATCGGGCATGTCATCGATGTTCGCTTCATCGTCGATGACGATGACGAGCCTCTGACTGGGACTGCAACGCTCGACACACTGATCGTGAGCCCGCACTCACGAACCTCGTTCATGGGCTACGAACGCTCGAATGTGACCGCACCGCTTTTCATCGCCAGGTTCTTGAGATGGCGACACCGAGGGTCCTGCTTGATCGAGTGGAACGAGGTCAGCTGGGTTGAACCCGGAACAATTCGGTTGCGTCCCGGGTATACGACCAGGCCCCTGCCAGATGACCGGGCAGACTAGTGCGGCGGTGGTGTCAGCAGAATCGCCAACGAAGCAATGATGGCGCCGACCATGAACAGAACGACGCCCCATCTGATGCACAGCGACTTGATTCGATCAGCTGAACTCACGTCCGAGTTCAGAACCGGGCATCCAGCCCAGGCAAAAGCCGCAATCCCGAGCACGACGCACACGCTTCCTGTCCACCACGCGATCGCCGCGATCGGTGGCAGGTCCTGTGGTCGCCAGCCTGACACCAGCAGCCCGGCCAGTGCCAGAGCAGAGGCGATCGCTGCCGCGGCGAACCAGATGGTTCCGGTGAAGTCGATCCGTCGCAACTGCGCGGAGTCACTTCTCGGATCTGCCTGATCCACCCCATCGCCGGGTTCGGGATTGCTCGCATGCCGCACGTCCATCATTCGTGTTTAGCTGGCCGACCACAGCGAATCAATGCCTTGACGAATCAATGCCTTGACTATTCGAGTGGCTCAGTGATGTCAAGGCCCTCGCGGAGACGGAAGCGCCCACGTAGACAGGAATCGTCAGAAGAACCGTGGACGATCAGCGAAAGAAGGACCACCGTCATGTTCGAACTGCGAGTCGTGTGAAATCGGTGCAGCGGTTCTGGCACTGGCTCAAGCAGGTTCGCACACGACGACGTCTGCTGCTGGCAGGCAAAACCGCGTTTGCCGCATCCGTCGCATGGGCGCTTGCCCCTTTGATGCCGTTCACCGACGACAAATATTCGTACTATGCGCCGCTCGGCGCCGTCATCAGCATGTATCCGACGCTGTTCAGATCGGTGCGCTCAAGCGTGCAGACGTTGCTCGGTCTCGCCGTCGGCGTCGGGCTTGCCATCGGCGCGCTCGCGGTCGGCGGCCCGCGCATCGTCGGTGTTGGGCTCGTTGTCGGCATCGGTGTACTCCTCGCCAGCATCCCCGCCCTGGGTGCCGGCCGAGATTGGGTGCCGATCACGGCCCTGTTCGTGTTGCTGATCGGCGGCCCGAATGCCGATCGATACTCGTCCAATTATCTGGTGCACGTGCTGCTCGGCATCGTCGTCGGAATCATCGTGAACATCGTGATCTTCCCGCCCATCTATCTGCGCGACGCCGCGAGCCGGCTTGACGGGCTGCGCGACATGGTCGCAGAGCAGTTGCGCGCAGCGGCCGATGCGATCAACCACGATGGCGGCAACGACGGCTTGCCTTCGCCGACCCGGCTTGAGGAAACAGCGCGGGACGTTCGGGATGCTGTGCGTCAAGCCGACGAGAGCCGCAAGGGTAACCTGCGCGGCAGACGGTCCGGCGACCTGCTGTCTGAGTCGTACGAGCGCCTTCGCGCGCTCGAGCACACCTCGTTCTTCGTTCGCGACCTGATCGACATCGTGGAACGAATCGCAGAGCGAGACGACAGTGGCGCACCGAGCAAAGACGTCGTAGACAAACGCCTGCCTGCGGCGATCACCGCAGTCGCAGATCTGGTGGCCAGCGGTGTGCGCGAGCGCGATTCTGCCAAGCGGCTTGCCGACGCCGAGAACCGTGTCGACCGGGTCTACCGCGGCCTGGATGGTGCGGATGAGGCTACACCGAGCCGCTCTGCAGACGTTCTGGCCGTCGCCGTGTGTCTGCGTCGCATTATCGAATCCAGCCGCCCATTCGTCGCGACGTGATCAGCGCTGCTTGTTCTCTTTGTCTCCGACGAGCTCCTTCTGCACTTGCTCGAGGGAGCGGCCCTTAGTCTCCGGCACCTTCCACATGAAGAACAGGAACGCGATCACTCCGATGCCGGTGTACACGAAGAACGTGCCCTGGCGCGTGATGGCGCTGCTGATGGTCAGGAAGGTTCCGGCCACGATGAAATTCGCAAGCCAGTTCGCCATCGTCGACACCGACATGGCCTTGCTTCGCACGCCGGTCGGGTAGATCTCCGAAATCATCAGCCAGAACACGGGGCCGAGGCCGATGGCGAACGATGCAATGTAGACCAGGAGTGCAACAAGGGCGAGATAGCTTGCGTGATGTTGCAACTCGGGCGACAAGAAGTACACCCCGAGGGCAGCGAGCGATACCGTCAATCCGATCGTGCCAATGAGCAAAAGCACCCGCCGTCCAACGCGATCGAGCAGCAACACAGCAACGATGGTGAACACGACGTTGGTGACTCCGACGAAAACCGTCTGCGTCACTGATGTGCTTTTGGTCAAACCGGTGTCGGTCAGGATCGTCGGCGCGTAATAGATCACGGTGTTCACACCGACGAACTGCTGGAAGACGGCGAGGCCGAGTCCGACGAGGATCAACGGGCGGATGGCCGGCCGCACCAGATCCTTGAACCGGCTCGATTTCTCTTGCTCGTTGGCTTCCTTGATCTCCGTGAGTTCCTGATCGACATCGGCATTCTTGTCGTTTTCACGCAGACGGGTCAGCACCGATTTCGCATCGTCGTCTCGCCCACGCTGGGCCAACCACCGAGGCGTGTGCGGCACCGTGAGCATCCCGATGGCCAGCGCAGCACCTGGAATAGCAGCAAGGCCGAGCATCCAGCGCCAATCACCAGGAACATCCTTGAACAGGAAGTCGACGATATAGGACAACAAGATGCCGGAGGTCACGGCCAGTTGATTGAACGACACGAGGCCGCCACGAACACGCGGAGGGGACACTTCCGAGATGTACAGCGGAGAGACGAAGGATGCCGTCCCGACCGAGACACCGAGGATGAAGCGGAAGATGATCAGCATCGGCACCGACACCGAAAAGGCGCAGCCGATCGCTGCGATCACATACAGCGCGCCCGAGGCGACCTTTGTCCACTTTCGGCTCGCCAGGTCAGCCGAGTAGCCGGAGATGAACGCACCGAGGATGGCGCCGAGCAGCAACACAGAGATGATCCACTCCTGCTCGGTCGCATTCGCGTGGAGATCCTTCTTGATGAACAAAATCGCGCCAGAGATGACGCCAGTGTCATAGCCGAACAAGAGCCCGCCGATCGCCGCGATCACAGCTGCTCTCACGATCAACCCATTCGAGTTGCCGCGCATCTCCTTCACAAAACCAGCCATACGCACCAGCAAAATACCGAAGCAAAAGTTGCGTCAGGGCCTTGACAGCGCCAGCAGACTCGATTAGTCGCGCGCGGCCACCCCCCATGCGGGGGTACTGCTACTCCTTCTTCTTCCCAGAAGCAACCACCTTGTCGACATTGCTTTCGAATGCTTCCGTAGAAGCAGTCGGGCCGTCGGGTAGGCCAACGTCGACACAGCACAGATCCCGAAACAACACGGATGAGAGGAGCGACTCCATGCAGCCACGAACAACGACAACCGTTTCGGCCACAATCGGTTCTGCGCGCGCGCCAGGAACGCGCACACTCGCGCACCGGCGCAGAAATGACGCAGCGATCGCCCTCTTTCACCTCGCGGAGGCTAGGCCGCAGGAGGAACGACGGCACATCCGCCAGAAGATCGTCATCGAATACCTTGATCTAGCAGACGCTGTCGCTCACCGTTACAGTTCTCGAGCCCAGGACTGGAACGACGTGCGGCAAGTCGCGAGAGTCGGACTGGTGAAAGCGGTCGAGCGCTTCGACTTCGCCAGGGGCGATGACTTCGCGTCGTACGCCGTGCCGACGATGGCCGGTGAGATCAAACGGTATCTGCGCGACAGCACCTGGCTGGTTCGGCCACCGAGGCAACTTCAGGAGCTTCGTGCGCTGCTGATCAAAGAGAAGCCACGCATGACACAGGAGCTCGGGCGCACTCCAACGACATACGACATGGCGGCCGACCTCGGTGAAAGTGTCGACCAGGTTGCCGAGGCGCTGACCTGCCAGCATGGCATGTGGCCGGTCTCACTCGACGCGAACGTGCACGACGACGAGACGGTCACGCTTGCAGATACCATCGGCATCACCGACCCAGAGTTCGAGCGGACCGAGCTGAGTGCTGCCGTGTGGTCGGCGTGTTCGACGCTGAGCGAGCGCGAACTCAGGATCGTGTACCTCCGCTTCTACCTGGAGCAAACGCAAAGCGAAATCGCCAGGCAGCTCGGTGTGACCCAGATGCAGGTTTCGCGGTTGCTGAGCAAGATTCTCGGCGCTCTCAGAGAGCATCTTTCCCCCGAGCTGCTCGCGGCCTGAGCGCTAGTCGCGACCCAACCGCCCCAACAGTTCGCGAGCGGCAGAGATGACGTCGGCGCTCGAGACGGCAAGGAGTGCAGGATCCGGGGTTTCAGAGAATGTTTCGCCCCGTCGCAGACGCGCATCGGTGAGCACGATATGCCGGCCCCCGGGTGGCGGCCCCCATTCCTCAGGTGGTGCTGGACCGAAGATCACGACGGATGGCGTGCCGTACGCGGTCGCCAAATGGCCGGCACCCGTGTCTGCTGTCACGACCAGGCGTGCTGCCGCAACGATCGCCGCGAACTCGTCCAGACCGACCGCGCCGGCCAGCACATGGCCGACCCCGGCGAGTCTGGCCGTGCGAGCGGCGCGATCCTGGTCTGCAGCGCTTCCGGTGAAGACGATTGTCTCGCCCTCGCCGCTGAACGCGCGCGCAACGGCGGCGAAACGTTCAACAGGCCATTGACGTGAGCCATAAAAGGCTCCGACGTGAATCACGATGCAGCCGGAGTGGACGGCAGGCACGGCCGGAACCGAGATGCCGACGTCGTCTTCGTTCGCGTCTGCCCCGAATGCATTGACCAAACGCACCCAGCGTCTGCGCTCGAGAACGCCGTCCTGCCATGGTGGACCGTCGAACCCAGCCGACCTGTGTGCAATGACCAGTCGTGCACCCAGGTTCTGGATGATCCGCCGAGACTCCGCACCATTTCCATGCAGATTCACGGCGATGTCCACCGTGCCAGGTGACACGGGAAGAAGAGCGTCCAGACCGGGTGTCGGCAGAAGCGCATCAACGCCGGGGATCAGGTCCACGATCGGACCGAGCCAGCCAGGCACGGCGAGTGTCAGAAAGTGATTCGGGAAGGCGCGACGCAACCCGTGAATGGCAGGAACTGCCACGAGCAGATCCCCCAGCTTGAGCGCGCGCAGTGCGAGAAGAACCGGTGCATCCGTCTCAGCTGGGTAGAGCCTCACACACCTCAGTTTTGCATTGAACGGCCCTGGCATGCCCAACGGACGAACTTCTCACTGAGAAGCGTTTGTCTTCTGCTGCTTGTGGGAACAACAAGAACCATGGCTGTGAAACAAGAGCGTCCGCGCGCGGTACTCTTCGACCGCGACGGAACCCTCGTGGTAGATGTGCCGTACAACGGCGACCCTGACCGGGTCGTTCTCATGCCGACCGTCGCGATCAGCGTCAGGATGCTCCGAGAGGCAGGCGTCCTGCTTGGCGTTGTGACCAATCAGTCCGGCATCGGCAGGGGCATCGTCTCTGCGTCTGACGTCGACCGGGTGAATCGTCGCATCGACAGCAGGCTGGGTCCGTTCGACGTGTGGCAGGTCTGCCCACACGTTCCAGAAGACAACTGCCAATGCCGCAAGCCGATGCCAGGGATGATCCTGCGGGCTTCGAAGAAGCTCGGCGTTGAACCGAATGAGGTTGCCGTTCTCGGCGACATCGGAGCGGATGTTCAGGCCGCGCTGTCTGCCGGCGCGACGCCCGTGCTGATCCCGACCGCTCATACACGCGTCGAAGAGGTGCGAAGCGCGCCATACGTCGCTCCGACGGTCTCGGACGCCGTTGCACTGCTGTTTGTCGACGACCGCAGCGCGAAGCGGACAAGGGGTGCGGCCGAATGAAGCGCCATGTCCTGGTTGCCAGACTCGACAGCATCGGCGACGTGCTCATCTGCGGCCCGGCGGTGCGCGCTGTCGCAGCCACAGCCAGCGTGACCATGCTGTGCGGACCGCGAGGAGCCGCCGCTGCACGGTTGCTCCCGGGTGTTGACGATGTTCTGGTCTGGGACGCCCCATGGATCAGCACGCCAGCTGTCGAAGCATCGGCTGAGCATGTCGCTGAACTGATCGCCTTGGTTGGTGGCGCCGAGATCGACGATGCGGTGATCTTCACGTCGTTCCATCAGTCACCGCTACCGCTTGCACTTGTGCTGCGACTAACCGGAATCGACAGCATTGCTGGAGCATCCGTCGACTACGCCGGCAGCCTCCTCGACGTCAGACTGCGGCCAGGAGAAGATTTCAGCGAGGACCAGCCGGAGCCGTTGCGGGCCATCGCCATTGCTGCTGCTGCCGGATTCGAACTGCCCCGCGACGACGACGGCAGGTTGCACGTGATCGCACCGCCCGACATGTCTTCCGTCGTGCCGAACTCGAGGTATGTTGTCGTGCATCCCGGCGCGTCAGCCCCAGCGCGGGCCTGGTCTGTCGACGGGTTCGCAGACGTGGCGTGCCTGCTGCGCTCACGAGGCATCGACGTCGTCGTCACGGGCGGGCGAGATGAAGGTGAAGCGTGCTCTCGCGTTGCCGAGGGCGGCGGGTTCGACCTCAGCGGCTCACTCAGCCTCGCCGAACTGACAGGAGTGATCGAACGGGCATCCGCAATCATCGTTGGCAACACCGGCCCGGCGCATCTGGCGGCCGCCGTCGGAACGCCGGTGGTCAGCCTCTTCTCCCCCGTGGTGCCCGCCATCCGCTGGGCACCGTACGGCGTTCGATTTGCACTGCTCGGCGACCAGGACGCGCCGTGCCGGAACAGCAGGGCCAGGGAATGCCCGATCCCCGGGCATCCGTGCCTTTCTCGGATCCACCCAGAACAGGTGGTCGACGCCTGCGTGCGAATCATGGGGTCGCAGAAGGCGAACGGCGCAGAAGAACGAATCGGCACGGAACGAATCAGTGCGGAGGCGACAGCATGAAGATTTTGATCTGGCATGTGCACGGCGGATGGATGGACTCGTTCGTGCGTGGCAGGCACGAATACCTGGTTCCTGCCACACCGCAGGGCGGGCCATGGGGGCTTGGCCGGGCCGGACGCGACTGGCCAGCATCCGTGCGCGATATCGATCCAGCTCGGATTGCCGACGAAGACGTGGATATCGTCGTGCTTCAACGTCCGGAGGAGCTCACAGAGGCGGAGCGACTGCTCGGCCGCAGACTGGGGCGAGACGTCGCTGCCGTGTACCTCGAACACAACGCGCCGCGTCCATTCGCGTTCGACTCGGTGCATCCGCTCTCTGACAGAAGCACGATCCCGATCGTGCACGTCACGCACTTCAACCGGCTGATGTGGGACAACGGACGCGCTCCGACCACGGTGATCGAACACGGCATTCCTGACCCCGGTTACCGCTACACAGGCGACCTGCATGCGCTCGGCGCCGTGATCAACGAACCCGTTCGCCGCTGGAGGGTGACGGGTACCGACCTGCTGCTCGAGTTCAGCGATGCAGCACCCGTCGACGTCTTCGGCATGGCTGGCGACAAGCTGCTCGGCGCGATCGGTGCCTCTGACGCGCAGGTGCGCGCCGCCGGCGACCTCCAAACGCAGCTGCTGCACACGGAGCTGGCGAAACGGCGCGCATACGTTCATCCGATGCGCTGGACATCCCTCGGGCTCTCCCTTCTCGAGGCGATGCAGCTCGGGATGCCCGTGCTTGTGTTGCAGACCACGGAAGCCGGCCGAGCCGTTCCAAGCGGCGCAGGAGCCATCTCGACAGACCCGGACGAGCTCGTCAACGCTGCCCGGATGCTTCTCGGCGACCCCGAGGAGGCGCGCTCACGCGGGAAGGTGGCACGTGAATTTGCGCTAGCGCACTACGGCCTCGGCCGGTTTCTCGACGACTGGGACGCGGTGATCGATGAACAGGTGTCGCGGGTGCACGCACGCGGTGTTCCACGGTTGGTCTGACACCCGACCCGATACCACAGGAAAGGATCAGGCAGATGAAAATAGCAATGGTCTCCGAACATGCAAGCCCATTGGCAACGCTTGGCGGCGTCGATGCTGGCGGCCAGAACGTGCACGTCGCTGCACTCTCCAAACAGCTGGGGTTGGCAGGACACACGGTCACCGTGTACACACGGCGCGACAGCGTGGATGCGGCTGATCGAGTCGATTTCGCACCGGGAGTCGAGGTCGTCAACGTGACAGCCGGTCCTGCCGAATCCATCTCGAAGGACCAACTGCTTCCATACATGGGCGAACTCGCAAACGGCATCGCAGCGGACTGGGCGCAGGGAGCCCCTGACATCGTGCACAGCCATTTCTGGATGTCAGGCGTGGCAGCGCTCGACGCTGTCGATCAGCTCGAGCGCTCCGGCTCAACTCGGATCCCTGTCGTTCACACCTTCCACGCGCTCGGGGTCGTCAAAAGGCGTCACCAGGGAAGCGCGGACACCAGCCCACGTGCCCGCGCTTGGCTGGAACCCGGAGTCGGAAGAGACGCAGACGCCATCATCGCAACCTGTTCGGACGAAGCCTTCGAACTCAAGGCACTCGGCGTGCCGTCAAAACACATTTCGGTGGCGCCGTGCGGCGTCGATCTCACACTGTTCACGCCGGACGGCGACACAGCGGATACCAACACAGAGCGGAGGGGAGCACGGCATCGGATCGTGTGCGTCGGCCGGTTGGTTCCCCGCAAGGGTTTCGACCTCGTCATCCGCGCCATGGCGCTCCTTGCAGACAAGGGCGAAGACGATGTCGAGCTCGTGATCGTTGGAGGAGCCGACGCTGCGTCGTTCGCCGCCGACCCAGAGACGAAACGACTGAGCGAACTCGCCAAGGAGCTCGGCGTGGATGAACGCGTGCATCTTCGCGGTCAATTGCCGCAAGCACACATGCCCGCTGTGCTGCGTTCGGCGGATCTCGTCGTCTGCTCACCATGGTATGAACCGTTCGGCATCGTTCCGCTTGAGGCGATGGCGTGCGGGGTACCGGTGGTCGCTGCTGCCGTCGGCGGCCTGACCGACAGCATTGTGCACGGTGTCACCGGGCTGCATGTTCCGCCGAAGGATCCCGAGGCGATCGCCGAGGCGGTCTGTGCCCTTCTTGGCGACCCAGAACGGTTGCAGGCATTCGGCGCGGCAGGCCGCGCTCGCGTTGAGTCGCGGTACTCGTGGGCGCGCGTTGCGGCGGAGACCGCGCGTGTCTATCGTTCCACGATCAAACAGGC
>DATMTC010000215.1:0-3013 GCA_035565115.1 Microbacteriaceae bacterium
ATCTCACCGTTTGCGAACGTGCGTGAGTCCGTTGGAACCAGTTCGCTTCCGAGCTCGTCTGCGATCGACTGAGCGAGAGCTGGATGCGCCCGGCCCGAAATCAGTACAAGACGTTTCTGATTCGTGGCCTTGATTCCGGACACTCGTTCCCCGTTCCCTCCGGCCGCATACGCTGCTGAAGAATCTACGCTTTCGTCTCTGCAGCCGCCGCAGCCTTCGCAGAATCGGTACCTGCTCGGTGGGCCTGAACCCAACCGTCCATGTTCCGTTGCGGAGTCACATTGATTGCCAAAGCCCCGGCCGGCACATCCTTGCGGACAACGGTGCCCGCCCCGGTCTTCGCTCCGTCTCCGATTCTAACGGGGGCGACGAACACGTTGTGCGACCCTGAATGCACGTGCGACCCGATCTCGGTGTGATGCTTGTCGATATCGTCGTAGTTCGCCGTGATCGCGCCTGCACCAAGGTTCGTGTATTCGCCGATCGTCGTGTCGCCGACATAACTGAGGTGCGGCACCTTTGTGCCCCGCCCGATCTTGGCATTCTTCGTCTCGACGAACGTTCCGATCTTGCCGTCCTCGGCCAACTCGGTGCCAGGGCGCAGATAAGCGAACGGACCAACGGATGCCCCTGCGCCGATCACCGCAAGCGTTCCGTCGGTGCGCTTCACCGTTGCGTTCTCACCGACCTCGCAGTCCTGCAGCGTCGTATCCGGCCCAACGGTCGCGCCGCGCTCAATCACTGTCGAACCCAGAATCTGGGTGCCCGGCTTGATCGTCACGTCCTCTGCCAGGCGCGCCTTCAGGTCGATCCAGGTCGTCGCAGGGTCGTGAATTGTCACGCCGGCCAACTGCCAACCGCGCACGATCAGCGCGTTGAGTTTCGCTGCGGCTTCGCTCAACTGGGCACGGTCATTGATTCCCTCGACGATCCAGGAGTCGGCGACGGGCATCGCGGTGACCTCGGAGCCCGCTGCACGCAGCAACCCGATCACGTCTGTGAGGTATTTTTCGCCCTGCGCATTGTCGGTTGTGACCGACGCCAGGTGGTCGCGAAGCGCAGACAGCCCGAACAGGTAAACGCCTGCGTTGATCTCACCGAGGGCACGCTCGGCGTCGGTTGCATCCTTGTGCTCGACAATGCGGTCGAGTGCGCCATCCGCGGTTCGGACGATGCGCCCGTAACCCGATGGATCCGCCGGGAATGTGGAGAGGATGGTCGCAGCAGCCGTGCCTGCGCGGTGCGCAGCGAGCAGGCCGGCAAGGGTGTCAGCGTCAAGCAGCGGAACGTCCCCGTTGACCACAAGCACCTCGCCGTCGAAATCCTCAGGCAGTGCCGCGATCGCAAGCTCCACGGCGCGGCCGGTGCCCGGGATTTCGTCTTGATCGACAATGACGCTCTGCGGAAGATCGGCCTGCACGACCTTGGCGAGCAGATCGCGCTCGTGCCGCAGCACGGTAACAACGTGCGCGGCATCCAGTTCACGCGCCGTGGCAAGAACGTGGCTGACGATCGGAACTCCCGCGAGCGTGTGCAACAGTTTCGGCGTTGCCGACTTCATCCGCGTGCCTTGGCCAGCCGCCAGAATCACGATGGCGAGGGAGTTATCTGTCATCGGTGAATGGCCTTCCGTATCGTGGTCTATCGCTCCGCCTCCAGGACTCGAACCTAGACCTAACAGCTCCAAAGGCTGTCGTGCTGCCATTACACCAAGGCGGACCGCGCAACTCGCGCGGTGACAAGTCTGCCAGATCGCCGGGCGCCTTGCCGATTCGACAGCGGGAAAGCGCGGGCGACGGCGCGGGATAATGGGTGGATGCCCAGCGGAAGTGACGAAGTCGACCGGATCGTCGACGCCTGGTTGCGTGAACGACCCGACCTGGACTTCTCGCCACTTCAGGTGCTCTCACGCGTCGGCAGGCTCGCGCGCCATCTGGATCGTGCGCGGCGTGGCGCGTTCGAGCGTTCGGAACTCGAGTCGTGGGAGTTCGATGTGCTGTCTGCGCTCCGGCGCGCAGGTACCCCGTATCAGTTGAGTCCCAAGTCTCTTTTGCAGCAGACACTCGTCTCGAGCGGCACCATGACCAATCGCATCGACCGTCTTGTTGAGCGCGCGCTCGTCGAACGAAAGACCGATCCGCACGATGGCCGCGGCATCCTCGTGCGAATGACGCCCCAGGGACTGAGCAGAGTGGATGCCGCGATCACTCGCCTGGTCGACGCCGAGGCAGATCTGTTGTCCACCCTGTCTGCGACTGATCAGGAACGCCTTGCCGGTCTTCTGCGCAAGCTCAGTCTCGACTTCGACTAGCCCTCGTCCGCACTCCATCCGCGACGCTCGGATGCGAGTGGCCACCACATCGTCAGGGCATACGCCGGAATGACCGCCACCCAGAAATACATGCCGATCTGCGGGCCGATGACCAGGCATCCGATGATGCAGATGGCAGCGACAATCGGGATCGGAAAGAACGCCCTGCGCACGTAACGATAGAGACCGACGTCAACGTGAGAAGAACACAGGCGTGCCCTGAATGCGTGCCGCCACAGCCACCACAAGAACAGAGACGGCATCGCGAGAACGAATCCGAACAACATGACGGATGACGACTCGGTGCCGAACTCTGCCATGTATCGCAACGGTAACGGCACAGTCGCGATGAAGAACAGAAACCCGAAATTGATCAGCTGAAGCTGACGGTCGAAGCGTTCGATCACTCGGAATGTGCGGTGATGGGCCATCCAATTGATGGCGATCAAGATGAATGCGAGCACATAAGCAACGAGCGCGTAGACGTCGTCAGCCGTGTCACTGGCCGACGTTGGGTCGTGCACCGCATCCGGAATCTTGATTTCAAGTACAAGGAGCGTCATGGCGATTGCCATCACGGCGTCGCTGAAGAAGACCGTGCGCTCGGTTTCGCGGCCAGCGTCAAGAATGCGCCGATAGCGCTGCCGCGGCGTCTCATCCTGATCGAAACTGTGAGGTTTCTTCACCTATCCAACAGTACTC
>DATMTC010000216.1:0-7353 GCA_035565115.1 Microbacteriaceae bacterium
GCCAACCCGCGAACGTATGAGGCTTGCCCGGCGTGCTGCAGGTCGTCCGCGATCAGGCTGACCAGGCGCACGCTCAGCGTCACGGGCGGATTCCAGGACTCATCGACCACTCGCGCAAGGTCGTCGTCTGTGACGTTTTTCAGCAGCTCGACCGTGCGATCGTGCACCGCGTCGTGGTATCCGCCGAGCAGCTGAGTCTCGACCCGAACCGCGGCTACCTGATCGCGTGACTGTCCGTATCCGGTTGCGGCGTCGTCGAACGGCAGCGCGAATCGGCCCGCCCATCCGTCGCTCGTCCACACCTGCTGCGTGCCGAACGCGTCTGCGACGTGATCGTCTTGCACGCGGGTGAGGTGCCAGATGAGCCACGCGATCGAATTGGCGTCAGCATCCGGTCGGTAGGTGAGCAACTCGATGGATGCTCCCTTGACCGCCCTGTGCACCACCTGCTGGATGCGGTCGATTGCGTCGATCAGAACTTCGGATGAGGACATGCATTCTCCTTCGCTCGTGTTCGTCGTGCGCTTCCTACGCTATCCCCGATGCTGTCACTCGCATCGGCACGCAAACCCGCCGAGTGCTCGTGGTACAGCGAGGCAACAGCTCGGGCTAGAAGCCCTGCGCGAGGCGGTAGTACGCCTGGTTCCAGCGCACCTCTTTCTCGAAGTCGCGCAGCGTCGTGTGCTCGTCGATCAGCAGCAGCTCGGTGCGCGCAATCTCGGCGAAGTCCTGGAACGCTTCGACACCGACAGCCGTGGACATGACCGTGTGATGCGCCCCGCCAGCAGTCAGCCAGGCAGCAGCGGATGTCTGGAAGTCAGGCCGCGGCTTCCACACGGCCCGGCCGACAGGCAGCTTGGGCAGCGGATGCGGCGGCTCGACCACATCCACGGCGTTGGCGACGAGCCGGAACCGTTCGCGCATGTCGCTGAGCGCCACGACGACTGCTGGGCCGGCATCCGCCGTGAACACCAGGCGCACCGGGTCTTCCTTGCCTCCGATGCCGAGCGGATGCACCTCGAGCGTGGGCTTCGCAGTCGTCAGGGTCGGGCACACCTCGAGCATGTGCGCGCCGAGAATCAGCTCACCGCCCGGCGTGAGGTCGTATGTGTAATCCTCCATGAGACTCGCGCCACCTGGCAGCCCTGCACCCATGACCTTCGCCGCGCGCACGAGCACGGCCGTCTTCCAGTCGCCTTCTGCGCCGAACCCGTAGCCGTCTGCCATCAGTCGCTGCACGGCAAGTCCCGGCAGCTGCTTCAGCGCGCCGAGGTCTTCGAAGCTCGTGGTGAACGCGCCGAAGTCGCCCGCCTCGAGGAACGATCGCAATCCAAGCTCGATCGCCGCACCGTCGCGCAACGACTGGTGGCGGTCGCCTCCGCGGCGCAGCTCAGGCACAACGTCGTAGAGGTCTTCGTACTCGGCCACGAGCGCGTCGACAGCCGAGTCGGATGCCGCACCAACGGCATCCGCCAGCTCGTTCACACTCCAGGTGTTCACCTGAACGCCGAAGCGCAGCTCCGCCTCGGTCTTGTCGCCTTCGGTGACGGCGACATACCGCATGTTGTCGCCGAACCGCGCCAACTTCAGCTCGTGCGTCGCCGCCCAGCCTGCTGCAGCACGCGTCCAGGTGCCGATCTTCGCCGTGACCGCTGGGTCGCTCGCGTGACCGACCACCGTTTTGCGCGCGACACCGAGGCGAGACTGGATGTATCCGAACTCGCGGTCGCCGTGCGCCGCCTGGTTCAGGTTCATGAAGTCGAAGTCGATGTCTGCCCACGGCAGCTGCACGTTGGCCTGCGTGTGCAGGTGAAGCAACGGCTTGCGCAGCGCGTCGAGACCGGCGATCCACATCTTCGCTGGGCTAAACGTGTGCATCCACGCGACCAACCCGATCACGTTGTCCGCGGCGTTCGCCTCGAGCGCGGCGCGGCGAATCGCATCCGAATCGGTCAGCACCGGCTTCCACACGACCGTCACCGGAATGTCGGATGCCGCCTCGAGCGTCCGCGCGATCTGTTGCGACTGCTGGGCCACCTGGCGAAGCGTCTCTTCGCCGTACAGCCCCTGGCTGCCGGTCAGAAACCAGACCTCATAGCGCTCAAGCGACGTTGTCAGGGTGGTCATGAAATAGCTCCTTGCGGGTCTTGCCCGTAGACATTCTGGTAGCGGTTGAAGAGCGAGTCGATGGCGTCTTGTGGAATGGGAAGCACGTCGCCGCCGGCCTTGGCGAGATGCACGGTGCGCGCCACGTCTTCGACCATCACCGCCGCCTTGACGGCGTCACGGGCATCCTTGCCGATCGTGAACGGGCCGTGGTTCTGCATCAGCACGGCGCGGCTTCGATGCCCGGTCAACGTCTGCACGATGCCCCGGCCGATCGAGTCGTCGCCGATGATCGCGAACGGGCCGACCGGGATGGGTCCGCCGAACTCGTCAGCCATCGCAGTGATCACGCACGGGATCTCCTCGCCCCTGGCGGCCCACGCCGTCGCATACGTCGAGTGCGTGTGCACGACCCCACCGACCTCTGGCATATTCCGGTAGACGTATGCGTGGGCGGCAGTGTCGCTCGATGGCGAGCGTTCTGACCCGGCAGTGTCTGGCACGACGACGCCGTCCAGCGTGCACAGGATCATGTTGTGCGGTGCTAGGTCTGCGTAGTCGACGCCGCTGGGCTTGATGACAAAGAGATCAGCCCCCGGCACCCGCCCGGAGACATTGCCGCCTGTCCACACGACCAGATTGTTGCGCACCAGCTCACCATGAAGTTGGGCCACCTCGGCTCGAACACGTGCGATCGCGACTTCGATCTCGGGCTCGAACATGCTCTCTCCTCCCAATCGGCGATGCGGGTCAGTCAGATGCGGGTCAGTCAATCGGCGATGCGGGTTATTGCTCCCGCGTCATCGCCATGTGAACGGTCACATCAGACCCAGTTAATCCTAGCTGGACAGTGTGCCGCGCTGTCAAACCGTTCGACCATTTTTCTGCACCGCTCTTTTGCAGTCTTTGACGCGTAATTCCGCCGGCCGGCGTGTGCACGTTCACAAGCAAAGTCGATGCAAATCTATGAGAACGGTCACATCCAATCACTCAGGGTGATTGACATCGAAAGAGACGCGGGTCTACAGTCGCTCTCAAGTGCCCGTTTCCACGCTTCGCCCCCGACGAATGCGTGTTGACAGACAGTCACCAAAGAGAGCCCTGACGCCGTTGCGGGATGTCCTCCTAGCGGCGCGAGCCCGAATGCACCAGGAGGGATTCCAATGGCTACAGAAGATGTTCGCGCAACATTCTCACGACGTGGATTGATACAGGGAGCAGGACTGACGGGTGTGGCAGCAGCATCCGCAGCGCTGCTCGCCGCCTGCACAGGCAACGCCAATGCCGGCGCGTCGTCTTCCGGCGGCGGCCCTGGTAATTTTCCGAGCACGCCGAAGTTCAAATTCACCTTCATCAACCACGTGACAACCAACACGTTCTTCCAGGCAACGCAATACGGCCTGCAAGACGCCGCCGGCCTGCTGAATCTGCCTACGCCGCAGTGGACCGGGTCGGAAACCTCCAATGTCTCGCAGATGGTCACGGCGATGAACACAGCGATCTCCGCCGGCGTTGACGGCATCGCGATCGCGCTGGTCGACGAGAAGGCGTTCAACGCCCCGGTCGAAAAGGCACTGGCAGCCGGCATCCCTGTCGTCTCTTACAACGCGGATGTGACGAGCAATGCGCGCCTCGGCTACATCGGGCAAGACCTGTATGCGTCTGGGCAAGCGATGGGTCAGCGCATCGCAAAGCTCATGCCGCAGGGCGGGGATGTTGCGATCTTCATCGCGACGCCTGGGTCATTGAACATTCAGCCGCGCGCAGACGGCGCCGTCGCAGCCCTCAAGGCAAGTGGCAAGCCATTCAACGTCAAGCAGGTCGCCACCGGCGCCGATGAAGGCAAGGAGCTGACGGCCATCGACGCCTACTACACCGGGAACAAGTCGACAAAGGGTTTGTTCGCGGTCGATGCGGGGAGCACTGCAGGTGTTGCCGCGGTGATGACGAAGTACAAGCTGGCATCCAGTGGATACCACGGCGGCGGATTCGACCTGCTCACCAAGACGGAGAACGCGATCAAGGCGGGTGATCTCGACTTCACCATCGACCAGTCCGCATACCTGCAAGGGTTCTTGCCCACGCTGTATCTCTACCTCTACAAGCTGTCTGGCACGCTCGTGTCTCCCCCGATGACGAACACCGGACTGAAGTTCGTGACGAAGGAGAATGTCGGTCCGTACCTGAAGACGACCAACCGGTTCGAGGGAAGCTCGAAGAAGCAGTTGTACATCAAGTCATGACAACAGCGCTTTCAAGCACCGAGTCTCGCCGGTTCGGCATGGGCACTCGCGTTCTACGCGTTCGCGAGTTGTCCGTGCTCGTCGTCAACATCGCGCTGATCGTCTATTTCGGCCTGTCGAACCCGGCGTTCTTCACCGCAAGCAACTTCGAGAACATCGCGAACTTCTTCAGCGCCGTTGCGTTGATCGCCGCAGGCGAGACCTTCCTGCTCATCTGCGGCGAGATCGACCTGTCGGCAGGCATGACGTTCGCCGTCATTCCGGTGATCATCGTGACCCTGAACGGCGAGGGCGGCGAGGGGCTTCCCCTGTGGCTGTCGCTGATCATCGGCCTGATCATCGCCGCTCTGATCGGTGTGTTCAACGGCCTGGTCACACAGTTCCTCAAGCTGCCGTCGTTCATCACGACCTTGGGAACGTTGTATGTCTTGCATGGCATATCGCTGACCCTTGCCGGGAGCACTCCGCTGCCTGCGCCAGAGGATGGCATCATCCCGAAGCTGTTCGGCGGATTGAAATGGTCTGAACTGATCTGGGCAGTCGTGATCGTGCTCATCATGCAGGTCGTGCTGACGCAAACGCGTTGGGGCGCGCACACGATCGCCACGGGCGCCAACGCGCTCGGAGCATCCGAGGCCGGCATCAAGGTGCGCCAGATCAAGATCCGCGCGTTCGTGATCACCGCCGTGTTCTCGGGGCTGGCCGGAATTCTCGACGGCACGAACATCGCGAAATCCTTCGACCCCAACGCCGGAGGCAACGACCTGATGTTCATGGCGATCGCCGCGTCGGTGATCGGCGGCACCGCGCTGCTCGGCGGGTCAGGCACCGTGATCGGCGCAGCACTCGGTGCATTGCTGCTGGCGGTACTGCAAGACGGGTTCAATATTCAGGGCATCAGCGCGACAACGTTCGTGATCGTGGAAGGCATCGCGATTCTGCTCGCGATGGCCTTGAACACCTACCTTGCGCGATTCAGAACTCGAGCGAAGGAGCAGTAATGAGCGAGAGTCTGCCAGGCGACGACGGCGCAGCAACAGCGGTCGAGACGCCGACGAAAGAGCCGCCGACGATCGAGGTGCGCAACGTCAGCAAGAAGTTCGGATCGGTCACAGCGCTCAACGACGTGAGCCTGCACGTCGGCAAGGGCGAGGTGCTCGGTCTGATCGGCGACAACGGCGCAGGCAAGTCGACGTTGATCAAGATCATCACCGGCTTTCACCAACCGACAAGCGGTCAAATTCTGCTCGACGGCGAACCGATCAGACTGTCGAGCGTTGCGGATGCTCGCACGCACGGCATCGAGACCGTCTTTCAGGATCTGGCCCTGATCAACACCCTGCCGGTGTACATGAATCTGCACCTGAACAAGGAACCCCGGTTCGGGCCGTTCTTGCGCCGAGAACTCATGCGCAAGAACGCGAGGCGCTATCTGGATGACATCGGCATCGGCATCTCGTCGGTCAACGACGAAGTGGCAAATCTTTCCGGAGGGCAACGCCAGGCCATCGCCGTCGCGCGATCCGTATACTCCAACGCGAAGATCCTGCTGCTGGACGAGCCGCTCGCTGCGATGGGCGCGAAAGAGGGCGGCATCATCCTCGACCTGATTTCGATGCTGCGCGAACGAGGCGAAGTGTCGATCATCCTGATCGCCCACAACTACACGCAGGTGCTCGACGTCTGCGATCGCATCAATCTGTTGCAGCACGGTGAGATCACCCTGGACAAACGCACGCAGGACACGTCGGTCGACGAGTTGATGGGCATGGTCGCAAACGAATATCGGCGCGGAGGCAAACTCGCTGGCGATCGCGGGCGACTGCTTGGCGAGGTGCGCGACTCTTAGCGTTGTGCGGGCTGCGCTGATTGGGGGGCCGAGCAGGCTAACGGGGTGGCGCGCTCGACGAACGCACGACAAGTTGCGGTGTGATGCTCTGGCGATGCGCCGACTGGTCGCCGGCGAGCTCGCTCAACAGCAGACCGATGCTGCGGCGACCGAGTTCGGCGAAATCCTGCCGCACCGTGGTCAGCGGAGGCCAGTAGTGCGCCGCCTCAGGGATGTCGTCAAATCCGACAACGCTGACGTCGCCCGGCACAGCGAGCCCTGCATCATGGATCGCGTGCATGAAGCCAAGGGCCATCTGGTCGTTGGATGAGAAGACGGCGGTGAATTCCCGCGAGGCCAGAACGCCCTTCGAGCCCAGAAGCCTTTGACCGGTTTGGTAGCCGAACTGGGCAGTCCAGTCGCCGAACACCGGAGCGCCGGTCGGCAGGCCCGCTGCGGTCATTTCGGCCGCGAAACCGCGAAGGCGAATCTCGGCCTCGATCCAGTCTTGCGGCCCTGCCAAAGCGAAAATACGGCGATGTCCGAGTTCGATCAGGTGCTTCGTCGCAGCACGAGCGCCAGCCAGTTGGTCGACGGACATGGCGTGATCGCCGAAGCTGCCGGTCGAATGCAACGTGACGGATGGCACGTTCAGCGATCGTGCCGTGATGGCGTTCAGCACGTGCGTCTGCGGCGCCACAACGACGATCCCCTCGACCGCCTGTGCCATCAGGTGGTCCAGCGCGGCTGCGATCGAGTCCTCGTCGACCGGGTCGAGGTTGGCGATCGTCACGTAATATCCCGCGTTGCGCGCTGCATCTTCGATCGCGCTGATGCTGCTTGTCGGTCCGTAGTGAAAACCGCTGGCCGCCGACAGGATGCCGATCGTGCGTGACTTGCTTGTGACCAGCGCCCGCGCTGCACGGTTGGGCCGGTACTGCACGTCATCCATCACCTGAAGAACGCGGGCCTTCGTGGCCTCGCGGATCGACGGGTGGTTGTTCAGCACCCGTGACACGGTCTGATGTGAGACGCCAGCCAGACGCGCTACGTCGCGGATGCTGGGCGCCCGGCCCTGCTGGGCATTTGAATCCCGAGCATCTGAACTCACGGCTATCCGATTCCGGCGAAGTGCACGTTCACAACTGTGCCCGCCAGCCCATTATGCCCGGCATG
>DATMTC010000217.1:0-1604 GCA_035565115.1 Microbacteriaceae bacterium
GAGAACACCTGGCTGAGGCTGAAGTTCGGGTATGGCGGGTTCGCAAGGAAGTCCGAAACGGATGGCCCTGAGTATGCTGCGCCGTAGTTGGCCATCTCGGCCGTCGCCGCCTCGCGCGCTGCCGCTGCAGCAGCAGCTGCCTCTTGGGCCGCCTTGGCTGCATCCAGCTCTTCCTGCGTCGTCGCCGTGACAGCATCCCGAGCAACAACGGGCTGGACGGCAGCGCCAGAAACGGTCACCGACTGCGAGTTGGCCTTCTTCATGCCGTCGATCACGGAACTGCCGAATTTCGACTCGTCCTTCGTCGTCGGATTGAACGCATACGCGGGAAGGGCAACCGTCGCGATGATGCCGGCGGCGATCGTCATGACTGCAATGTTCGCCACGCCACCCTTGAGCCGCTTCTTCTGAGGGCGAGTGGTCGCAGGCTTGCGCACTGCCGCAACATCGTGACTGGATCGCCTGGCTCGTGCCGCTCGCCGTGTGGTGAACGCCGAGCCGGTGTGGGGTTCAATTGAAGCCGACTGATCGCCGGTCGGGTTTTTCGAGTCCTCTGGGTTCTGTTGGGAACCGTTTGTACCTAATGGTGCCAAGGTCTAGACCTCCGGCGCTCCGTCAACACTAGGTAGTTGCCCCGTCACATAGTTGCGCGTAATGCGTTCGGCTTCTCGGAATCAAGAGACGGGATTAAGGGAGCGTCTTGATCCGGATCCTTCGGCCGGCTTCTGGCCTGCGGACTGTTCGAGAATACGGGAAGGTAACGGATTTGTCACATCCTTTTCGCGCATTTCTCACAAATGGGTAACGATCTAAGCCGTGACGAAGATGTGACTCGCGACCTCATTCGGCAATTCGAGACCGTCTTCGTACCCGTCGATCTGGGCGAGCACGTATGACCCTGCTGCCGAGAAACTCCCGGTGGAGCCGGGTATCACGCCAGCACGACGCAACTGACCGAGCAACTCGGGATCGAACTGCACCGGCTCGCCAAGACGACGGATGACGCCGGGCACCGGCCCCGTTTGCCCGCTGACAAGGTCAACGAGATTTCTCACTCCGGCCAGGAATACGGCCGACAGGTCCCGACCTGCGTCGTTCAGCTTCGGAATGGGCGTTCCGTACGGCGATTCCGTCGGGTTGCCCAGGATGTCGAGAATCTTGCGCTCGACCTGCTCACTCATCACATGCTCCCACCGGCATGCTTCGTCGTGGACATATTCCCACTCGAGCCCGATCACGTCGCTGAGCAGTCGTTCGGCCAGCCGGTGCTTGCGCATCACGTGCACCGCTCGTCCGCGACCCTCGTCGGTCAGTTGCAGATGGCGGTCGTCTGAGACCACCACCAATCCGTCGCGCTCCATCCGGCCGATGGTCTGAGATACCGTGGGTCCTGAATGACCCAGCCGCTCTGAGATACGCGCACGCAACGGCACGATGTTCTCCTCTTCGAGATCGAGGATCGTGCGAAGGTACATCTCGGTTGTGTCGACGAGATCAGTCATCGCTGCCCCCTCAATCGGCCTTGTGCGCGCGTTGTTCAAGCCTAATGGGCGGCACCGACACAACTAGAATCGTCGCATGCCTGACATCGCGATCCCCACTGA
>DATMTC010000218.1:0-1583 GCA_035565115.1 Microbacteriaceae bacterium
GACGGCCAGCAGGCCGCCGACGATGAGGCCGATGAAGCTTCCGGCAATCGCTGCGACCTGGTTGATGCCAAGCGCCATGCCTCTGCGGTGCGCTGGAAAAGCATCCGTCAGAATCGCCGTCGAGTTGGCGAACAGCATGGCACCGCCGATGCCCTGCACGAATCGCCAGGCGATCAGCCACATCGCGCCTGCCCCGCCTTGCAGCGGATCCAGTGCGAGAGCGATCGACCCCACGGTGAATACGACGAAGCCGACGTTGTAGATGCGCACCCGGCCGAACATGTCGCCGAGGCGGCCGAATGTGGTGACGAGCACCGCGGTGACGAGCATGTAGCCCATGAGCATCCAGAGCAGATAGCTCACATTGCCAGGCTGCAGTGGGTCGAGTTTGATGCCTTTGAAGATGGCGGGCAGCGAGATGATGACGATGGATGCGTTGATCGTTGCCATCAGCATGCCGAGGGTGGTGTTGCTCAGTGCCACCCACTTGTAGCGTGGGTGGTCTTTGTTGAAGATTCCGGTTCTGGCGCGTGCGTTCACGGGGACTTCCGACGAATAGAGCTTCCGATTATTAGTTGCTTGACGCTAACTAACTATACTCGCGCTTTGTTCGGCGAGGTGGACCTGAGAGCTTTCGCAGAACATTCGGGCCGGCTCTCATCTGGATTCGGGCACATCCATAGCCGAACCCGGTTTTGCTGCAGCACGATCATCGTCAACACGACCGAAGGGACACAATCGTGAATCGGCCACTTTCGTCCGTTCCGCCACGTGGCGCGAAGCTGCGTCACCGGATGCTGCTGTTTGCGTCATCCGGAGTGGTCAGCATCGCCATGGTCGGCCTCGGTGCTGGCATAGCGAACGCGACCACACCGACCCCCACCCCGAGCAGTCATGCCGCCCACGCCGCCCATCCGCATCACCGCGGCACGCTCCGCGGTGAGTTGCGAACGCTGGTCAAGGGCGGTGCGAACCTCGGTGACGAGGGTCAGCTCATCGCAACGCAGATCGTCGACAACCATCCGAAACTGTTCGCGAAGCTGCCAAGCGCTCTCAAAACAGATCTGACAACACTCAAGAACGACGCAGAATCACAGCGCACGGCTGACGCGACGAAGATCGAAAAGACGGCACTGAGCGGCGGATACGGGTCCAGGATCAAGACGCTCGCTCAGAAGATCCAGACGCACCTCGCTGCCAAGAAATAGGGCCGCAGGAAATAGGACCGCCAGTAAATAGGTCCGCCAGGAAATAGGTTCAGAGCCGCCAGTACCCGCAGAAGGTGATGTGCGACTTCGGCACACCACGGGAAACGAGCGCTCTGCGCAACCCGGTCGCAAGCCCCTGCTCGCCGCTGACGTATGCGTACATCGCATCCGCTTCGCCGCCGATCGAGGCTGATGTCGCGGCCGCCAGAGCCTGCTGCCCAGGCTTGGCGCCGCCCTCGCGCACGATCCATTGCACGTCGACGCCATCCGGCTGGCCGAGTTCGCGGCAGTCATCTGCGTGCGGAACCTCGACGATCATGGTGCCGTGCACATCGGCCGACAGGTCCCGGGCGATGCCCGCGATCGCCGGGAGCG
>DATMTC010000219.1:0-4725 GCA_035565115.1 Microbacteriaceae bacterium
ACCGTCACTCCCACGCGGCATCATCGCGAACCACCCTTCCAGCGCGAGCGGATGCGACGCACTCCGCAAGCGTGCCGAACACCACGTCGACGCCGAGGTTCGTCGGCGCATACCAGGCCCACTTGCCCGAGGTCGTCATGACGGTGCGCACGTTCTCGCCGAGAATCGGCACCAGATAGGTGCAGGTGTCCACGACGATTCGTGCACCGAATCGCTCGACGATCTCGACGTAACCGCGCTCGCGCGCCTCGGCCAGCACCGACCGGCTTGTCGAGATCCAGACCGTGCAGTCCGGGTGAAACGGGCGCGCCACGGCTTCGCTGGCCAGCCCTCCTGTCGTGAGGCCTCCTGCCGTCGATTCGGCCGCAAGCTTGGCGAACTCGCTGAGCGACATGTGAGGCGTTCCGAGCGACACCGCGTCGAGCTGCTCCGGCGCGATCGCCGTCGTCAATTGGTCTCGTGCTGCACGCAGGTCCGCTGTGCTGAGCGCGATGCCGGCAATGCCGTGCGCCCACGCCGGGTCGGCATCACGAGCCTCTGGCGTCACCGACTCGACATGGAACAGCGCAACGCCACCCGCAGAGGCGGCAGCAGCTCCGAACGCCTTGAGCCGGTCTTCGTCTACGACGCGTTCGTCGATTCCAGTGAGCAGCGGGATGCCGCTTGCCACACGCGCGCCAACGGCGTGGCCGAGCGCAGCCCAGGCCGCTTCACCGTCAAGCACCCGCGACGGGATGGCCGAGCAGTCTACGGCGATGGTCGGAACGCGGCGGGCTGGCACGTGCAAACCTGCATAGGGAACGCGACCGGTGATCGCAGCGCACACGTCGATGAAGTCGCCGTATCGTTCCGTTCGAGCGCCGAGCGCCGAGTTGGCGAAGACGATCGCGTTCGACTCGGCCCACGCGATGTCGCTTCCCTGTGCCGGGCGATCCGACTCCTGGTATGGCGCGCACGTCCAGGTGGATCGCGCCCCGAGCGCGACATAGGCATCCATCAGCCGCCTCGCTGCCACGGCGTCTGCGGGCGGCAGGCGCACCAGCCCGGGGTGCAGCAGGTCGAGCGAGCTCACGTTCAGCGTCGTCGGCACCGTCACGCGAGCGCCAAGGGCTACCAGGCGCTCCGCAAAGTCCAGTCCAGCCTGGCCGTGGTACAGGCATCCGTCGATATGAGCAGATGCGATGTCGATCAACCGATCGGCCTGCATCACGCGGGCGAGCGCAACCACCATGCGCATCGCCATCGCGACGCCGGCGCCTGCTGCGCCGTCGAGTTTGGCCTGGTCGTCGTCAGTGAGCTGCAGGTTCACCGCGGGTTGCCCACCTCGTCCGCTCAGCTCGCCGGATGCTCACAGCAGGAACCCGGCCGGGAACGGGTCGGTCGGATCCAGATGGAACTGCGCCGTGCCTGTGACCCAGGCGCGACCGGTGATCGTCGGAATCACGGCGGGCAGTGCGCCAACTGTCGTCTCGCCGACGAGTCGGCCGATGAAGCGCGTCCCAATGAACGATTCGTTGATGAAGTCGGTGTTCAACGCGAGCTCACCGCGCGCGTGCAACTGAGCCATGCGGGCACTCGTGCCCGTTCCGCACGGGGATCGGTCGAACCAGCCAGGGTAGATCGCCATCGCATGTCTCGAATGCTGGGCCGTCGAACCGGGCGCCTTCAGGTAGACGTGGTGGCAGCCGCTGATGTCTGGGCGCTCCGGATGCTGCGGCCGATTCTGCTCGTTGATCGCATCCATGATCGCCAGGCCGGCGGCGAGCAGCTCGTTCTTCGCTTCGCGCTCGAAGGGGAGCCCCAGCTTCTCGAGGTCGACGATCGCGTAGAAGTTGCCGCCGAAGGCGATGTCGTAGTCGACAGCACCAAGGCCTGGTGTGCCGAGCCCTGGAACGCTGACCTGTTGGTCGAGCGCGAGGCTGAACGACGGCACGTTCGTGATGGTCACCGCCGTAGCCGCGCCGTCGGTGACCGTGACCTCTGCCACGACCAGGCCCGCGGGCGTGTCGAGTCTGATTGTCGTCACGGGCTCGACAACGTCGACCATGCCGGTCTCGACCAACACCGTCGCCACGCCGATCGCGCCGTGCCCGCACATCGGCAGCAGGCCGGACACCTCGATGAACAGCACACCGAAGTCCGCGTCGTCTCTGGTCGGCGGCTGCAGGATCGCGCCACTCATGGATGCGTGACCTCGCGGCTCATACATGAGCAGGGTCCGCACGTCGTCGCTGTTCTGCATGAACCAGGTGCGGCGCTCGGCCATGGTCGCGCCAGGGATCGTTCCGACTCCGCCCGTGATCACCCGGGTCGGCATGCCCTCTGTGTGAGAGTCGACCGCGTGGAATACCCGCTTGGAACGCATCCGATGGTCCTTTGTTGACTGCTTGGCAGCGGTTGGTGTTGCCTACTTGTAACCCTTGGCCAGAACGGCTTCGGTGTCTTTCACGATTCTTGCAGTCACATCGCCTGGGAGTGGGGCTCTCGGAGCGCGGCACGCTCCGCCTCGGCGACCGGCGACATCCATCGACAGCTTGATGGCCTGCACGAACTCGGTTTTCGAGTCCCACCGAAGCAGCGGGTGCAGGTCACGGTAGATCGGCAGTGCCGTCTCGATGTCGCGCACGTCTCCCGAGGTGGCCAGTCGGTAGAGCTCGACGGTGCTTGCCGGAATCGCGTTCGGGTAGCCTGCGATCCAGCCGACAGCACCGGCGATCCCGAGTTCGAGCAAGACGTCGTCAGAGCCGACGAGCACGTCGAGCTCCGGGGCGAGTTCACGCAGTTCATAGGCGCGGCGAACGTCGCCAGTGAACTCTTTGACCGCCACGATCAAACCCTCGCCGTGCAGCCGGGCGAGCATCGTGGGTGTCAGGTCCACCTTGGTGTCGTACGGGTTGTTATATGCCACGATCGGAATACCGACCTCGGCGACAGCGCGATAGTGGGCGACAACCGCGTCGTCGTCTGCCCGGTAGGTGTTCGGCGGCAGCAGCAGAACGCACTGTGCGCCGGCCTGTGCTGCTTGTTCTGCCCAGCGGCGAGCCTCGGCCGAGCCGTATGCGGCGACGCCTGGCATCACGGTGAAATCGGCCGGGGATGCTGCGATCGCGGTTTCGACAACGCGTGCCCGTTCGGCATCCGTCAGTGTCTGGTATTCGCCAAGCGATCCGTTCGGGCATGCGCCGTCGCATCCGTTCGCCGCGAGCCAGGCGATGTGCTCGCCGTATGCGTCGAAATCCACGCTCAGGTCGTCGGTGAACGGCAGCGCCGTCGCCACCGTCACGCCGTGCCAGGGTTTGTGTCGTGCAGTCATGTTCAGGTCTCCTCGTCTCTCAATACAATGTCACATGGCACCGCTTCTGTCGAGTGCACGGTGCGTCGCGTTTGTTCAATCCACCACGTGGCCCGGTGGGTGAAGCTGGAGTGCTGCACAGCACCCCTACAACAACACTGGAGCATGATGACCAACCCCGCCCGACTTGCCATGGTGACAATCGACTGTTCGAATCCGCGCGGCCTTGCCGAGTTCTGGTCGGCGGTGCTCGACTGGCCGATCGCCGTCGCCGACGACCAATACGCGATGCTCACCGGCCCGGATCACGCCATCGGGTTCGGCGCCATCCCCGACTATCGGCGTCCGGAATGGCCGAACCACGGAACCAAGCAGTTCCACTTCGATCTGGCCGTCGATGACATCGAGGCCGCGGCCGCCCGCATCGTCGAATTGGGCGCTACCCGGCCGGCCGAGCAGCCGGGGGAGACCTGGATCGTGCTGCTCGACCCAGAGGGACATCCGTTCTGCCTCACAAATGCGGCCAACTGGGGTTGAACTCAACGCAGCACGAAACCGAGCCCGAGCTCGTCGGTCGGATCAAGGGAGAACCCCGCCGTCCCGACCGCGTGCGCGCTGCCTGACACGTCGACCACCACGCCATC
The DNA here is from genome assembly GCA_035565115.1 of Microbacteriaceae bacterium. Classification (GTDB taxonomy): domain Bacteria; phylum Actinomycetota; class Actinomycetes; order Actinomycetales; family Microbacteriaceae; genus Rathayibacter_A. Next base: position 3,937 of record DATMTC010000219.1, read on the forward strand.
CGGCAGGCGCTCGGCGATGCTGGCGGTGAACCGCGACCCGACGATCGAATAGTGCTCGAGGGTGGCGCCATGCGCAAGTTCACCGCGGGCATCGAGTGCTGCCACCCGTGCCGCCGTTCCCGAGCCGCACGGTGACCGATCGACCTGACCGTCGGCGAAGATCGTGACGTTGCGCTGCGCAAGCGGCGCAGGCCGGTCCCGCCCAGCCAGATTCGCCCGTGCGTCGTCATCAGAGACGTCCTCGTAGATGATCGTGCCGTAGACACCATCGAGCCTGGCGTCGGTCGGATGCTGTGCAGCCGGGTGGTCCTGCAGGCCCGCCTTCACCTGTCTGCCGGCCTCGATCAGGGCGGTGAGCTGCTCTGGAACAACGCTCAACCCCAGGTCGGATGCTCGCACGCAGGCATACGTCGCCCCACCCCACACGATGTCGGCGCGCACTGCGCCGAAGCCGGCAGTCGTGATCGGCACGTCGCTGGCGGTCAGTCGCGAAGGCACATTGCGGAACGTCACATTGCGGAACGTCACATTGCGGAACGTCACATCGGTTGCACCGTCCGCACCGGCCCTGGTTGCCTCGGACGTCGCGCGTACCGTCGCTGTCACACGCCCGGACGGCACGTCGATCACAACCCGCGTGACCCCGCTCGGATCTGGCGGGACCAGTCCGGAACGCACTGCCCAGCATCCGAGCGCCATGGTGCCGTGTCCGCATGCGGTCGAGAAGCCGTCTTTGTGCCAGAACAATACCCCGAAGTGCGCGCCGTCATCGTTCGGCGGCACGATGAA
>DATMTC010000220.1:0-2712 GCA_035565115.1 Microbacteriaceae bacterium
CGCCTTCGGCTTGCGGGCCAGGTAGGGCTCGAGGTCGAGCAGCTTCGCAGCTTCGAGCACGCGCTGTGCGCGCTCTTCCTTGTGAACGCCGGCGATCTTCAGGGCGAAGCCCATGTTCTCTGCGACGGTCATGTGCGGGTACAGTGCGTAGTTCTGGAAGACCATGGCGATGTCACGGTCCTTCGGGGGAACGTCTGTGACGTTGCGCTCACCGATGAAGATGTTGCCCTCGTTGACCTCTTCAAGGCCAGCGAGCATCCGGAGAGAGGTTGACTTTCCGCAACCAGACGGGCCGACGAGAACGAGGAATTCCCCGTCTGCGACCTGCAGGTCGAGTTGATCAACAGCGGGACGAGTCGACCCCGGGTAAAGGCGGGTTGCCTTGTCGAACGTTACTGTCGCCATGTTCTATTTACTCCTTCACCGGCAGGTACGTGCCGGACGATCCGTTGTGAATGGATGTTGCAGTCGTCGATAGCAAGGGCTACTCCGACCAGCACTCATAGTACGACATTCCGTGGCGCTCGCAGAATCGGCAGATGCAGATCCCGTCCGGCTCGGACCCAGGGCTCGTTTGGTCATTTCTCAGACACGCGTTTTACTATCGGGAGGCGTTTGCATGGAATTGCGAACCCCGCCCCCCATCCACGTGAAGTGAGAATCCATGACCAACGCCGGATCCGACGGTAGCCGACCCAGCAAGAACGAGCGCCGCGCAGCAGCGCGAGACAAAGCGCGAGTCCTTCGAGAAGCACAAAAAAAGCGCGAACGCCGTAACAGGGTGCTGTGGCAGGCCGGGATCGGTGTCGCAATCGTTGCCGTTCTCGCGATTGTCGCTGTGGTCATCGTCACGTCGATCCGGCCGCCGCACGCAGGGCCGGCCAACATGGCAAGCGACGGCATCCTGATCAGCAAGGGAATGAAAGCGGTCACGACCGGCTCGCTCGAACCTAACGCGAAACCGATCGCAAACACCCCTGACCCGTCCGGCACAACGGTCAGCATCGTCACATATGTCGACTACCTCTGCCCGTTCTGCGGCCAGTTCGAGAAGACGAACGCGAAGCAGATCGGCAAGCTCGTCGACAGCGGTGCTGCAACGATCGAGATTCACCCGATCCCGTTGCTCGCGAGCCACTCGGCGGGCACCAAGTACTCGCTGCGGGCGACCAACGCCGCCGCGTGCGTGGCCAACTACGATCCGAATGCGTTCTGGGACTTCAACAGTCTGCTGTTCGAAAACCAGCCAGAGGAAGGCAGCGCCGGGCTGTCCGACGCGCAGATCAAGTCGTATGTCAAGAAGGCTGGGGCTTCCAGCTACTCGTCGATCGTCTCCTGCATGGACGACGGTCGATACAACACTTGGGCTCAGGATGCGCTGGATCGCGCACTTGCCGGACCCATCGCGAACTCGAACGTGAAGAAGCTCACCGGAACACCGCTTGTTCTGGTGAACGGCCAGCAGTACAACGGGTCGCTGACGAATCCAGAGGAGTTCCGCGCATTCGTCGTGCAGGCGCAGAGCGAGACGTACTCGACCTCGACGCCGACGCCCACCGCCACGACGACGCCAACGCCGACGCCGACCAGCTAGCGCCGACGAGCTAGCAGGGTGCAGCGTGGTGTCGCGCGACCCCCTAAGATTGTCTGACGTGACGGCCGTTCGGCCCGATCTGCCGGCCTGGCGCAATTGGTAGCGCACCGCTCTTGTAAAGCGAAGGTTACGGGTTCGAGTCCCGTGGCCGGCTCTGTTCTCTGAATGGTCCCGTTGGGCCGGTGGCCGCAACGACATGCGTCGTCGTTGCGGGGTTCGAGTCCCGTGGCCGGCTCCCGTCTCCGCAGCTCCCGTCTCCGCAGCTCCCGTCTCTGAATGGTCCCGGTGGTCGAGTAGCGACGCGAGGAACGAGCGCCGCGTATCGAGACCTCGCGACCCGCCTATGGTCCGCAACCGCAGATCGTCTTACGAGGTCTCGATACGCGGCTCGCTGCGCTCGCTGCTACTCGACCGCCGGGATGGTTCGGCGCCCTCGGAGAGTTGGCATTCGTCACTCGGCGATGGGGAAGCTGTGGATGCCCGCGAGTTTCGCAGTAATGTGCTTCAGCGGGGTTATCTTTGAATTAGAGGCACTTGACCACAGGAGGTCATCATGACGGGCAATGTCGAGGATGTTGTCGTCGTTCCGGACGTCGACGAATACGACCTCACGACCGAGAAGGTCGTGTGCCCGGAGATCAATAACGCGTGGTGGCCGCACTCCATGCCGACCGATGGTTTCGCCCACAAGCGGTAACGACCGCGCGATTCAGAATTGCGGCTAGTCGCTAATCCATAACGCTGAGGAATGCCGCTCCATCGATCGGTTTGCGTGTGCCTGCACGATGCTGGTCCGGGATGCCGCCGACATACAGCCACCCGAGTAGCCGCTCATTCTTCGCGAGTGCGTGCATCCGCTTCACCGGCTTTGTGCGCGTGAGGTGGCCGGTGCGCCACATCACGCCCCAGCCAGCGTCGTCCAGCAGCAGACTGAGCATGTGGGCCACTCCTGCCGTGACTGCATCCTGCTCCCAATGCGGAACCTTTTCGCTCGGTCGTCGCACAGCAACGATCGCGAGCAGCACGGGCGCGCGCAACGGCTTCGCCGCCAGCTTCACGGCGGCCGGTCCCGCCTCGCCCGACGCTTCGACGAATGCGTCGCCAAGGCGAACGCGCGC
>DATMTC010000221.1:0-1650 GCA_035565115.1 Microbacteriaceae bacterium
CCACCCATCCAGTAGTGGGCTGCGGGGGTGACAGGGATCGGCTCACGCGCCCAGTCAAGTCCGGCGGAGCGCGTCGCGGCGTCGATCGTTGGAAACCGCTGCGCCAGGAACGCGCCGCCGAGTCGCGTCGCATCCAGTCGCACGGGAACTCCGCCCTGCGCCGCCATTTCGACGGCGATCGCTCTGGCGACGACATCGCGCGGTGCCAGTTCGGCGTCGCGGTGCACATCGACCATGAAGCGTTCGCCAGCTTCGTTGACGAGCACTGCTCCCTCGCCTCGCACGGCCTCAGACACCAGAAAGCTCCCTGGCAGCGCCAAGGCCGTCGGATGAAACTGAAAGAACTCGACGTCGGTGAGGCGTGCGCCCGCCCGCCAGGCGGCGGCGATCCCGTCTCCTGTCGTCACCGCCGGGTTCGTCGTGTGCAGATACAGCTGCCCGGCGCCACCCGATGCCAGGACGACAGCATCCGCAGCAACGCGACGGGATGCCCCGTTCGGCCCGATGACGTCGGCTCCGACGACACGTCCGTCTGCTACCACGAGGTCGGCCAAGAACGTGTTCTCGAGAATCTCGCACGCTGTCCCGCGGACAGCGTCGACAAGTGCCAGTTCGATCGCGGCCCCAGTCGCGTCGCCGCCTGCATGCAGGACGCGCGCGTGCGAATGAGCTGCCTCCACTCCACGCGCGAGCGAACCACCGGATCGGTCGAATGCGACGCCGAGTTCGATCAGTTCCTTGACCAGCCGTGGTCCGTCTGCACAGAGTGCCTGCACGGCGTCGTACTCGTTGATTCCAGCTCCGGCGCGAAGCGTGTCGAGGATGTGCGCATCGACCGTGTCAACACCGCCGCTTGTCGGCAGTACTGCCGCAATGCCACCCTGGGCGTACAGCGTGTTGCTGTGAGCCATGTCGCCCTTCGTCACGAGCGTGACATCGTGCTTCGCGCTCAGCTTCAGCGCGGCGGTCAGTCCCGCGATGCCGCTGCCTATGACGAGAACTGTGCCCATCTCAGGCGGCCATCGTCGTGTCTGGCCGCGCGGCGAGCATCCGTTCGAGGGCAACGCGTGCCGGCGTTGCAACGGCAGCCGGCACGGTGACCTGGTTGCGCACTTCGCCGCGCAGCAAGCCTTCGAGCACCCAGGCGAGATAGCCGGGATGGATGCGGTACATCGTCGAACACGGGCACACCACTGAGTCGAGACAGAAAATGGTGTGCTGGGGGTACTGAGCCGCCAGTCGCTGCACGAGATTGATCTCGGTGCCGATCGCGAACCTCGACCCGGCAGGTGCAGCCGCGATCGCCTTGGCGATGTAGTCGGTCGAGCCGTACTCGTCAGCCGCGTCGACCACCGGCGCTGGGCATTCAGGGTGCACGATCACACGCACGCCGGGGTATTCGGCGCGTGCGTTCTCGATCTGCTGCACGGAGAATCGCTTGTGCACGGAGCAGAATCCGTGCCAGAGGATCACCTCGGCCTGCATCAACGTGGCCTCGTCGCTGCCGCCGAGCGACTTGCGCGGGTTCCACATCGGCATCCGGTCGAGGCCGATCCCCATCGCCTTGGCCGTGTTGCGCCCAAGGTGCTGATCAGGGAAGAACAGCACCCGCTGGCCGCGTTCGAACGCCCAGGCGAGCACCGTTGCCGC
>DATMTC010000222.1:0-2604 GCA_035565115.1 Microbacteriaceae bacterium
TACTTGTCGATGCCGTCGGCGGCGCGACCCTCGTGACGGCGCGCTGTGTCTGCCTGCTTCTTGATCACGCCGCCGAGCAGACCGCCCTGCAGAGGTGACCACGGGATGACGCCGAGGCCGTACTCCTGCGCGGCAGGCAGCACCTCGCGTTCAACGTCGCGCGTGATCAGGTTGTAGATCGACTGCTCGCTGACGAGTCCGACGAAGTTGCGTGCGGCGGCCGCAGCTTGGGCCTGCGCGATGTGCCATCCTGCGAAGTTGCTGCTCCCGACGTAGATGACCTTGCCTTGCTGCACGGCCACCTCCATGGCCTGCCAGATCTCCTCCCACGGGGTGTCGCGGTCGACGTGGTGGAACTGCAGCAGGTCGACGTAGTCGGTCTGCAGGCGCTGCAGGCTCGCATCCAGCGCGCGGCGGATGTTCAGGGCAGAGAGCCTTCCGCTGTTCGGCCAGGTGTTGCCCATGTCGCCGTAAAGCTTGGTCGCCAGAACCGTGCGCTCGCGGCGGCCGTCGCCCTTCGCGAACCAGTTGCCGACGATCTGCTCGGTCTGACCGCGGTGCTCGGGGCCTCCGTAGACGTTGGCGGTGTCGAAGAAGTTGAGTCCGTGGTCGTGAGCGGCGTCCATGATCGCGTGAGCGTCCGGTTCGCTTGTCTGTGGGCCGAAGTTCATGGTGCCGAGGCACAGGCGGGAAACGGTCAGGCCTGTGCGGCCGAGGTGCGTGTATTCCATACCCCTAGCCTGCGGTTTGCTCGCCCAGAAATCCAACGGTTTCCTCCGATGGGATTGTGCACTTCACCTTCTCAATCCCTGTCGCACTCACGGTTCGTGCTCGTCGAACACCGTGTTGCATTCGTCGTGACACCGTGGTGCAGTCGTCGTGACACCGTGCGCTCGCTATGAGATTCGGTCGAGCCGTCGGCGTGTCGTGCACTCTGAGCGGCGCGTCGCCCCGAATCTCCTCGTGAGCGCACGCGCTCACCGCGCTTCAGCCCGAAGCGGATGCCTTCGCGAAGCGCAGGTCGCGCCACGTGAAGCCCCCCGGGTCTGGCAGCGCCATCCGAATCTGTTGCCGATCGAACGGCAGCCGCGGGCGCAGGTCTGCTGGCAACTCGGATGCCGGCTGCGCCACCTCGGTGACGCCCTCTGCGAGCATCCGCACCTGCGCCGTCGCAACCAGCGGCACGGCCATCGTCAGCTCCGTGGCAGCGCCGAGCAGGTAGTGTGCCCAGACCGGCGCAGGGAACACGAAGACGTGGCGCCCGACAACGTCCGCCACCCGCTTGACGGCTTTGCTCATCATCAACTGTTCGCCGCCGACAACACCCACCGTCTGCCGTGGCAGCCGGTCGCCGAGGGCGGCGACGGCCACGTTCACCAGTTCGGCGACCGGAATCGGTCGGATCGGCTTCTCGTGAATTCCGACGGATGCGAACAGCGGCACGGTCTGCACGATGCGGCTGAGGTGGTCGACCAGGTGATCTCCTCTGCCATAGATCATTCCGGCCTTGAGAATCGTGTAGTCGAGCCCGGATGCTCGCAGCAGCTCCTCCGCGGCCCATTTCGACTCGTGATACGGCGACCCGCAGTTCGGCCGTGCCCGCAGAAAGCTCACCAGCACGACCTTGCGTACCCCGGCACGCTGCGCGGCCTCGATCACCGCAGCGGTGCCGCGAACGTGAACGCGTTCGTAGGTCTGCTCGCCGATCTCGCGGTTGATTCCGGCGAAATGTGCGACGGCGTCGCATCCCTCGAACGCAGCGGTCAGCGCGTCAGTATCGTCGATCCGGATGCCTGTCCTGCGCGAGATGATGACCGGTTCGCTTGCGCCGGCGCTGCTTCTCAACCGCTCGGCGAGGTTCCGCCCGACGAAGCCGGTGCCGCCCGTGATCGCTATCCGCACCATGCCAGCCTACGTTGCTGGCACCCAGCCGGCGGCGATCGCGATCCTGTGCGCAATCTGACGAGGAGTCTTCACTGTGGAGTCGAGCACCAGATCGTCAAAATCCGCCACCTCAAGGATCCCAGCCAGCTCGCCAGCACGATGCAGGTGCCAATCGCGCACGGCTTCGTCGTCGTGCCGTGCGTGCAGACGCGCCTCGAGCACGCGCGGTTCAGCCGTCAGCCTGCACAGCAGCATCCGCGCTGCGCCCGTGCTTGTTGAGCCAAGCGCTGCAGCGTAGCGAGCGACATCACCAGCGCGTTCGATGACACCGGCGACGATCAGGTGAGCGGCGCCGGCTGCGCGGTAGTTTTCAGCGAGACCCCGCAGGTTCTGCAACTCCAACTCCTGTTGGAACGGGTCGCCGTCGGGAGCTGGCCACAGGCGCCTGACATCGTCAGCATCGATAACTGCATGTGGATGCTCCGCTGCCGCTTCGAGAGCGCTCAGCGCTTCGGCGCTCGAGGTCTTGCCCGATCCCACAGTGCCGTTTATGAATACGGTGTCGATCACGCCCCGATCATGTCACGTGTCGATCACGTCATATGCCTTCGCCAGCAAGCGGCACCACCTTGTCAGCACGGCACACTCGGCGCATTCTGGAAAGGTCGCGCCCAATCCGCCGACCGCGCCCACCATGCCGCCCAAGGATTCGTGAAGGAG
>DATMTC010000223.1:0-2432 GCA_035565115.1 Microbacteriaceae bacterium
GAGGAGGAGCGCGCGTGGCAGCAGCGCGCCCGCGAGTTCGCTGCTGCGCACATCCTGCCCGTCATCGATGACGATTTCGAGAATGCATACTTTCGCCGTGAAATCGTAGCCGAGCTGGGCGCTGCCGGCTTTCTCGGAATGCACCTTGACGGGTACGGATGCGCGGGCGCCAGTGCCGTGGAGTATGGCCTGGTCTGCCTCGAAATCGAGGCGGCGGACAGCGCATGGCGCACGTTCGTTTCTGTGCAGGGCTCGCTCGCCATGTCGGCGATCCACAAGCATGGCTCAGCGGAGCAGAAAGCTCAGTGGTTGCCGTCGATGGCGCGCGGCGAGGTGATCGGATGCTTCGGGCTGACCGAGCCGGCCGGCGGCAGCGATCCTGCTGCGATGACGACCACAGCCCGACGCGACGGTGACGAATGGGTGATCGACGGTGCGAAACGCTGGATCGGACTCGCCTCGATCGCCGACATCGCTGTGATCTGGGCGAAGGACCTGGACGACGGCGTTGTGCGCGGGTTTCTGGTGCCGACAGACACGCCGGGTTTCACGGCAACGCCGATCACGGGGAAGCTGTCGATGCGCGCATCCATTCAATGCGACGTCACGCTCGACGGCGTGCGGGTTGCGGCATCCGCTGTTCTGCCCGGTGCGTCCGGGCTTTCAGGGCCGTTCTCATGCCTGAATGAGGCTCGGTATGGGATCGTCTGGGGCGCAATGGGTGCAGCACGAAGCTGCCTCGACGCTGCGGTGCTGCGTGCGCGCAGCCGCGAGGTGTTCGGTGCGCCGATCGGCGGTCGCCAGCTCGTGCAGGCCAAGCTGGCCGACATGTTCGTCGAATATGAAAAGGGGATGCTGCTTGCCATGCACCTTGGCAGGCTCAAGGATCGCGGTGCACTGACCCCCGCGCAGATCAGCGTCGGAAAACTCAACAACGTGCGCGAGGCGATCGGCATTGCGGGGCAGGCACGCAGCATCCTGGGCGGCGACGGCATCACGAGTGAGTTCCCGGTGATGCGGCACATGGCGAATCTCGAGTCTGTGCGCACCTATGAGGGTACTGACGAGATCCACCAGCTTGTGCTCGGGCGAGAACTCACCGGACTCGCGGCGTTCGCCTGACGCTCGACCATCTGCTGAGGTTCAGCCAACTGCCGAGGTTCGACGATCCTCGAGCAGGTCAGCCGACGCGGATCATCTTCTTGTTGACGAATTCGTCCGCGCCGAAGCGTCCCATCTCGCGTCCAAAGCCAGAGCGCTTCACCCCGCCGAATGGGAGTTCTGCACCGTCTCCGCCGACGATGTTGATCCAGACCATGCCCGCGTCGATCTTGTCCGCGACCCGCATCGCCTGCTCCTGGTCGGTCGTGAACACGTACGACCCAAGTCCGAACGGTGTGTCGTTGGCCAGAGCAACCGCTTCGTCTTCTGAGCCTGCTCGATAGATCGCGGCCACTGGTCCGAAGAACTCCTCATGATATGCGTCGTTGTCCGGTGTGACATCGGTCAGCACGGTCGACGAGAAGAAGTTGCCATCCCGCTCGCCTCCTGCCACCAGCCGCGCACCACTGGCGACCGCTCGGTCGAGCTGATCCTGCAGTCGAGTTGTCGCGGTCGCAGAAGACAGCGGGCCGAGCTCGGAATCCGGCGATGTCGGGTCGCTCGGCTTTACGGCAGTGATCGCGGCGGTGAACTTCTCGAGGAAGCCCTGGTACAGCTCGTCGATCACGATGAACCGTTTGGCCGCGTTGCACGACTGACCGCTGTTGTCGAGTCTGGCCCCGACAGCCGCCTCGACCGCAGCATCCAGATCATCGGTCGACAGCAGGATGAACGGATCGGATCCGCCAAGCTCGAGCACGACCTTCTTCAGGTTTCTGCCCGCGATCTCGGCGACAGCTGCGCCGGCACGCTCCGACCCGGTCAGCGAGACGCCCTGAACGCGCGGGTCGGCGATGACGGATGCGATCTGGTCGTTTGTCGCGTAGATGTTGGTGTATGCACCTGCGGGGAATCCGGCATCCTGATAGATCTGCTCGATGGCTGCTGCGGACTCGGGGCACTGGGGTGCGTGCTTGAGCAGGATGGTGTTGCCGATGATCAGGTTCGGCCCGGCGAAACGCGCCACCTGGTAGTACGGGAAGTTCCACGGCATGATGCCGAGCAGCACACCGAGTGAACTGCGCCTGATCAGAGCTGAACCTTCACCGGCGAGCAGCGTGATGGGCTCGTCTTTCATGAGGTCGAGTGCGTTGTCGGCGTAGTAGCCGTAGATGTCAGCGCTGAAGTCGACCTCGGCGAGTGCCTGCTCGACCGGCTTGCCCATCTCTCGAACAATGATCGCCGCGAGATCGTCTCGGCGCTCGCTGTGCAACTCGCCGACCCGGCGGATCAACGCCGCCCGCTCCTCGACGCTCGAGCCGCGCGACCAT
>DATMTC010000224.1:0-12149 GCA_035565115.1 Microbacteriaceae bacterium
GATCGGTCGGCGTCGTTGAATTGTTCAAGCAGCATTGCTTGTCATCCTTCGTGCACTTCGCTGGCATCCACGGTGTAGAGGAATACGGGATTACCGTATCGTGGAACTGTTATTTCAGCATACGTAAGCGTAGCAGGGCCGGTGTGGTGGGTGTCAAGCCTCTCACGTTGACACTGCCGGTGGTCGATATGGTGGTCCTTCGACAAGCTCAGGGACCGACGCTCGGTTCGGTGGTCGAGCGAGACCTCCACAACCCGGTCTGTGGTTCCGAACCGAAGGTCGCCCGCGAGGTCTCGATACGCTCGCTGGCGCTCGCTACTCGACCACCGACCGGGGCAGGGTCATTTCGGTGGTCGAGCGAGACCCTGGGGAGGCCGCCCGCGGCCGTTTCGGTGGTCGAGTAGCTGCTCGCGCAGCGAGCCGCGTATCGAGACCTGGCAACACGATCTGTGGTTCTGGACCGTAGGCGGGTTGCGAGGTCTCGATACGCTCGCTGCGCTCGCTACTCGACCACCGGGACTCGCTGGCGCCGACCCTGCCTCGCAGGCTCGCTGGAGACAAGGCTCGCGGATCGCTGCGCGATCCCTTCAGCTCCACCGCACTACTCGACCACCGGACCCCGGGTCAGCCGACGAGTTGTGCGCGGAGCGCTGCTACGTGGCCGTCGGCCGACACGTTGTACTGCGGATCGACGATCCGACCGTCTGCATCGATCACGAACGTCGAACGCAGCAGGCCGGTGAACGTCTTGTCGCCGACGGTCTTCTGCCCCCACGCGCCCCAGCGCTTGGCGACTGCAGCATCCTCGTCAGACAGCAGCGGGAACGTGAGCGACTCAGCAGCGGTGAACTCCGCCAGCTTCGCGACCGGGTCTGGCGAGATTCCGATCACCTGGTATCCCGAGCCTGCAAAGCTCTCGAGGTTGTCCCGAAAATCGCATGCCTCGGTCGTGCAGCCCGGGGTGAACGCTGCCGGGTAGAAGTAGACGACGAGGTTCTGGCCGCGGTAGTCGGCCAGCGACTGCTGAACGCCCGTTCCGTCGCGCAGGGTGAAGTCCGGTGCTTGGTCGCCCGGGTGCAGACGCGCGGCGACGCTTGGTTCATTGTTGGGTTCGTTGCTCATTTTCGACTCCTTCACTGGACGTACTGGACCGATCTGGGCGGCGAATAAGGCGCCCGGCCGGCGTAGTGGCGTCGATGCGCCGCCCGCGCAGGTAGGTCGAGCGGACCACACCGCTCAGCTGCCTGGTGTCGTATGCACTCACATGATTCTTGTGCAGCAGAGCCTGCGCGTCCACGGTGAATGACTCGTCGGGCGCGAAGATCGAGAAGTCGGCGTCGGCTCCGACGGCGATGCGGCCTTTGCTGCCGAGACCGACCAGGTCTGCCGGCCGCGTGGCCATCCAGTCGACGACCCGCTCCAGCTGGATGCCGCGGCGATTCGCCTCTGTCCACACGAGGGAAAGTCCCAGCTGCAGCGAAGAGATGCCGCCCCACGCCGCCTGAAAGTCGCCGCCTGCCGGTTGCTTCAACTCAAGCGTGCTCGGTGAGTGATCCGAGACGATGCAGTCGATGGTGCCGGCGACGAGGCCGTCCCAGAGTCGATCACGGTTGGCTGCACTGCGGATGGGCGGGCAGCATTTGAATGCGGTGGCGCCGTCTGGAATCTCCTCAGCGGCTAGCGTCAGATAGTGCGGGCAGGTCTCGACGGTCAGCGCGACACCGTCTGATCTGGCGTCCGAGATCTCTTGGAGGGCGTCCGCCGAGCTCAGATGCAGGATGTGCGCACTCGCGCCGGTGCGTCGCGCGCGTTCGATCACCGTCGCGATCGCCGTCATCTCCGCCGCGTCTGGTCGCGACGCCAAGAAGTCGTTGTAGTGGGTCCCAGCGCGGTGCGGCGCGTGCTCGATCGTGTCGGCATCCTCGGCGTGCACGATCATCCTGCCGCCGAACTGCGCGAGCTCGTTCAGGTCGGCTTCGAGTTCATCCGGGGTCAACGGAGGGAACTCGTCGACCCCGGAGTGCAGCAGAAAGCACTTGAAGCCGAAAACACCCTCGCGATAGAGCGGAAGCAGATCGGCACGGTTGCCCGGTACTGCCCCGCCCCAGAATCCAACGTCGACGAATGCCTGACCGGCGGCCGCGTCTTGCTTGACGTGCAGCGCATCCACCGTTGTCGTCGGCGGGATGCTGTTCAGCGGCATGTCGATGATCGTCGTCACGCCGCCCGCTGCCGCAGCCCTGGTTGCGGATGCGAATCCCTCCCACTCGGTGCGGCCAGGCTCGTTCACGTGCACGTGCGTATCGACGAGTCCGGGGATCAGGGTTTCGTCGCCGGCGAGGTCGATGGTTTCGGTGCCGGCAAGTGCGGTGCCGGCCGGTTCGATCGCCGCGATCAGCCCATCACGAACGCCGACTTCGGCTGCGATCGTGCCGTCAGGCGTGAGGATGCGCTCGCCGCGGATGACGAGGTCGTATGTGGCATCCCGACCGGTGGTCGAGTAGCGAGCGCCAGCGAGGGTATCGAGACCTGGTGAGCCGGCTTCGAAAGTCGGGTCACCAGGTCTCGATACGCGGCGCTCGTTCCTCGCGTCGCTACTCGACCCCCGGAAGGGCTGTGCAATGCGGGCACCGAGCGTCTCGAGCAGGCGAGCTGCCTCGCGGATGCAGGTGTCGACATCCGACTCGAGGTCAGTGAGCGCGAACGTTCTTTCGAACCCTGCAGCGCGCAATCGCTCGTCGTCGAGCGTCGTACGTCCGCAGACCGCGTACACGGGAACGCCGTGTGCCGCCGCCAGCTGAGCGACCCCGACCGGCGTCTTGCCGAACAGTGACTGTTCGTCGAGGCTGCCTTCTCCCGTGATCACGAGGTCGGCTCCGATCAACCGGGATGCCAGATCGGTGAGTTCGAGCACGACGTCGATTCCCGATTGCCGCTGTGCGCCAAGCATGGCGAGCGCCGCGAATCCGGTGCCTCCTGCCGCTCCTGCACCGGGAGCATCCGCTGCGAGCGAGGCGCGCGCACCGATGGTGTCTGCCAGCACTGCGACGAAGTGCTCGAGAGCGTCGTCGAGCAACGCGATGTCGTCGGCCGATGCGCCCTTTTGCGCGCCGAAGACGGCTGCTGCGCCGGTTGGACCGGTCAGCGGATTGTCCACGTCGCTTGCCAGCACGAAGGAGCACTGGGCGACGCGCGGATCCAATCCAGAAGTATCGACTGTTGCGAGTCTGGCCAGTGCAGCGCCGCCACCTGGCAGTTCCGCACCGTGCGCATCCAGCAGCCGCAGCCCGAGAGCCTGCAGCAGACCTGCTCCGCCATCCGTGCCTGCGCTGCCGCCGACCCCGATGACGATGCGTGTGCATCCGGCGTCGAGCGCTGCTCGGATGAGTTGGCCGGTTCCGCGCGTGCCAGCGTCGAGCGGATGCAGCGTGCCAACTGGCAGCGCGGCGAGCCCAGACGCTTGCGCCATCTCGATGACGGCTTCGGCCCCGTGTTCACTGGCTCGAACGGCAAACGTCGCGACGACGGGAGCCCCGATCGGGCCGGCAACCGTCGCCGTTCGCAACGTGAAGCCGGCGGCGATGGCAGCATCGATCGTGCCCTCGCCGCCATCGGCAACGGGAGCCGAGTCCACGACGATCGTCGTGTCGACCGCACGGATGCCTGCCGCGAGATGTTCGGCGACCTCGGGTGCGCTCAGTGAGCCCTTGAATTTGTCAGGGGCGATCACGATGCGCATACGACTCAATTCTGCAGGGCGAGAATGGCGGTCGGCGCGTCATCCGCGCTGATGGCCACATCCTCGAACTCCGTCACGGTGTGCAGGTCGGCTCCCATCGAAATGTTGGTCACCCGCTCCAGAATAACCTCAACGATGACCGGCACCTTGAACTCGTCGATCAACGCGGATGCCTGCGCGAACGCATCGCCGAGCGCGTCTGGATGCTGAACCCTGATGGCCTTGCAGCCGAGGCCCTCTGCGACCTTCATGTGGTCGACGCCGTAACCCTGGGTCTCTGGAGAGTTGACGTTCTCGAACGCGAGCGACACGTGATAATCCATGTCGAAGGCGCGCTGCGACTGCCTGATGAGCCCCAGGTAACTGTTGTTCACGACGACGTGGATGTACGGCAACTGGAACTGCGCGCCGACGGCGAGTTCTTCGATCATGAACTGAAAGTCGTAGTCGCCAGACAGCGCAACCACCTTCGCACCAGGCTTGCCTCGCACGACGCCGAGTGCGGCAGGGACTGTCCAACCAAGCGGGCCGGCCTGCCCCGCGTTGATCCAGGTGCGAGGACCGAAGACATGGAGCAGCTGTGCGCCGGCGATCTGCGAGAGCCCGATCGTCGAGACATAGGTCGTGTCACGACCGAACGCGCGGTTCATCTCCTCGTACACCCGCTGCGGCTTCACCGGCACGTTGTCGAAGTGCGTCTTGCGGTGCATCGTCGCCCTGCGGTCACGGCACTCGGCCGCCCACTGCGAGTAGTCGGGGAGCGTGCCAGCCACCTTGCGTTCGAGCGCGAGCGCGAGCAGCTGGTCGAGCGCGGCACCTGCATCCGAGGTGATCCCCAGGTCTGGCGCGAACACCCGGCCGATTTGCGTCGGCTCGATGTCGATGTGCACGAACGTGCGACCTGCTCTGTATGTATCGAGGCCACCTGTGTGCCGGTTGGCCCAGCGGTTTCCGATGCCGATCACGAAGTCGGATGCGAGGAAGCTCGCGTTCGCGTAGCGCTGCGAGGTTTGGATGCCGACCATGCCAGCCATCAGCGGGTGGTCATCCGGAATCGCCCCCCAGCCCATCAGGGTGGGGACGACCGGCACGTTCAGCAACTCGGCAAGCTCGACGAGGCGGTCGCTTGCGCCTGCGTTGATGATGCCGCCGCCAGCGACGATCAGCGGATGCTCGCTGGCGGTCAACATGTCGAGCGCCCGTTCTGCCTGTTTGCGGCTGGCCCGCGGCTTCGACGGCTCGAGCGGTTCATACAGGTCGATGTCGAATTCGAGCTGCGCCAGTTGCACGTCGATCGGCAGGTCCAGAAGCACCGGACCTGGCCTGCCTGAGCGCATCAGCTGGAAGGCCTTCTGGAACGCCCCTGGAATCTGCGCAGGTTCCAGCACCGTCATCGCCATTTTCGTGACAGGAGCCGCGATCGCGGCGATGTCGACGGCTTGGAAGTCCTCTTTGTGCAGCTTGTCGACCGGTGCCTGCCCCGTGATGCACAGGATGGGCACCGAGTCAGCCCACGCGGCATACAGGCCGGTGATCATGTCGGTGCCTGCCGGGCCGGAGGTTCCGACGCAGACGCCGATGTTCCCGTCGGCAGCCCGGGAGTAGCCGTCGGCCATGTGCGCTGCCCCCTCAACGTGGCGGGCGAGGGTGTGACGCACGCCGCCGTGCTCCTTCATCGCCGAATAGAACGGATTGATTGCTGCTCCTGGCAGGCCGAATGCCTCTGTGGCACCCTCCTTCTGCAGAATGGCGACGACGGCGTCGACCGTGCGCATGCGGGTCATGGTGAGCTCCTTGAACTGAGAATGGGACTAGCTTGTGCGGGACATCGCTGCTGTCAGCGTGAACAGCCCGGAGTGATCGAGTGCGCCGTTGCCGTGGTTCACGAGGGCAGCAACCAGCTGGGCGACGTTCGCGCCGAGCGGCGTTGCAACGCCCGCCTCGCGCGCTGCCGAGGTGACGATTCCGAGATCCTTGTGGTGCAATTCGAGTCGGAAACCCGGGTCGAAGTTGCGGTCGAGCATCTTCTGACCCTTTTGATCGAGAACCTTGGAGCCGGCGAGCCCTCCGCCGAGAACCTTCAACGCGGCATCCGTGTCGACGCCGTATGCCTCGAGAAAGACGATCGCCTCTGCCAGCGCCTGGATGTTGACGGCCACAATCAGCTGGTTTGCCGCCTTGACGGTCTGGCCTGCGCCTGACGGGCCGACGTGCACGATGGTCTTGCCGACGGCTTCGAGCACTTCTCGGGCATCCTCGAACGCGTCTGCTTCGCCGCCGACCATGATCGAGAGCACGCCGTCGATCGCGCCCTGCTCTCCGCCAGACACGGGTGCGTCAAGCGGCCGGATGCCTGCTGCCGTCGCCTCCTCGGCCAGACGCCGTGCGACATCGGGCCGGATGCTGCTGGCATCGATCCAGAGCGCGCCCCGCTTTGCGTGCGCGAAGACCCCGTCGTCGCCCAACACGACCGCCTCGACGTCTGGCGAGTCAGGCACCATGGTGATCACGACATCCGCGTCTTTCACCGCATCTGCGATGCTCGTGGAGCCGACGCCGCCTGCCGCGACGAGAGCGTCGACCTTGGCGGTGCCGCTTGGGCCGGTGCTGCGGTTGAACCCGGTGACGGTGTGTCCGGCCTTCATGAGATTGCGAGCCATGGGCATGCCCATGATGCCGAGGCCGATGACGGTGATGTTTGTCATGAGTTGATCCTTCGTTGCTGAGGTTCCGACGCAGTGGTGAGCCAGTCGAACGCGTCGGCGCTCGCCGACTTGTACTCGAGGCCGACGTAGCCGTTGTAACCCAGTTCACGGGAGCGCGCGACCCAGTCGGTCAGTGGCAGAGAGCCGGTGCCAGGTGCTCCGCGGCCTGGGTTGTCGGCGATCTGAATGTGCCCGAAGTCGTGCGCGTGCTTTTCGATCACGGCGGGCATGTCGTCACCGTTGACGGCCAGGTGGTAGAAGTCTGCGAGCAACTTCAGATTGTCCGCACCGGATGCCGCGCGCACGTTTTCGATGACGGCCAGGGCATCCGCCGCCGTTTTCAACGGGTAGCTGTCGACGCCGCTGACCGGCTCGAGCAGCACGGTGGCGCCGAAGCTCGAGAGTGCGGCGGCGGCGATGCCGAGGTTTTCGATGCCGAGCTCATCTTGTTGCTGAGCCGAAACCGATCCGTCTTCGACGCGGTTGCCGTACAGCGCATTGAACGCCGGGCAGCCCAGGTCGCGGCCGATTGCAGCAACCACGTCGATGTTGTCCCGGAACTCGCCGGAGCGTGCAGGCCATGAAACGAGCCCACGGTCGCCGCCAGGCAGGTCGCCGCCATTGAAGTTCAGCCCGGTGAGTTGCACTCCAGCGTCGCGGATGGCCGACTCGAACGCGTCGACGTCGGCATCGGCGGGAACCGATGTTCCGAACGGCCACCAGAACTCCACGGCGTCGAAGCCGGCGGCTTTAGCCGCCGCGGGACGCTCGAGCAGAGGCAACTCCGTCAACAGGATGGAACAGTTGACCGTGTAGTTTGCCGTGACGTTCACGCCGACCCCTTTGCCGATTGTATTTTCCGTATAGCGGATAATTACTTCTACGCTACGAAAAGAGTACGCGGGAGGCACCCATCCGTCAAGCACGCCGGTGGCGGCGCCAGCCCGCGCATCCGTGCGGACCGCATCCAGCCCGGACCACATTCAGGCCCGGACCACATTCAGGATGGATGCGACATTTGGGCGGGTTCGCGCCGTGACACCCCGACTCAGCCTGGATTCGGTGCGCCATGTGCTTTGAGGCGTTCGCGCGCGGATCGCTTCGCTGGCGGGTTACGGGTGCGGTCCGACGGTGACCAGGGTGATTGCGTCCGGATCCGGACCATAGCACCACCACAGTCGCCACGCGCCGGGCGTCTTGTTCTCGACGTAGACCTCCCAGAGGTCACGGTCGTCAGGTCCGGTGAGCGACTGATACTTGTGCGCGTTCAGGCCCGGGTGTCTCGGACCGACATCACGAAGCAGCCGGATGGTTTTCAACACCTTCTTATGTTTGGTGGCGTTGCTTTTAGCGATTCGTGTCAGCTGTTTGTTGAACTCGGGGGTGGTGAAGATGCTGAAAGGTGGCGCGGTCATTCTCAGGCATCCGCATCATCGCTCAGTGCGTCGAGTGCGTCGTCCAGTACGTGATTCGGTCTGGCCAGGCCGGCCGCAGCCTCCGCCACCCCGGTCAGGATGCTCGTTCGCAGCTCTGGGCTCTCCCAGACCAGCATCTCGCGCTTCGGAATTGTTGCCACCGGAGTCAGGACGATCGTTCCGTCGGCCTCAACGCTCGCCTGGAATTCATCGCTCGGGTGCACGCCGAGTCGACCGACGGGCAGGCGGTTGCGGTCGTCGGCGCTGAGTCGGATTGACATCGTGGCCATACATACAAGCATAAGCCAAAATGGGCAAATGGGTATTGCCCACTCGATACTTCAAGCCCAGCTCGCTACGTCAGCCGAATCTGCCGGTTCACGTCTTTGTAGAGCAGGTAACGGAACGGACCAGGTCCGCCCGCGTAGCACGCCTGCGGGCAGAACGCGCGCAACCACATGAAGTCGCCCGCCTGCACCTCGACCCAGTCATCGTTGAGCCGGTAGACGGCCTTGCCCTCGAGCACGTACAGCCCGTGTTCCATCACGTGAGTTTCGGCGAACGGGATGCTGCCGCCCGGCTGGAACGTGACGATGTTGACGTGCATGTCGTGCGCGAGATCATCCGGATCGACGAACCGGGTTGTTGCCCACGCGCCGTTGGTTCCAGGCATTTCGCGTGGCGCGACATCCGCATCCCGAGTGACGAACGACGTCGCCGTGTACCCGTCGAGCGGCTCGTAACGCTTTCGGATCCACTGAAAAGTGGCAGGCTCCTGACCGTCGTTGGTCAGCGACCAGGTGGCGCCTGCCGCAAGGTATGCATAACCGCCAGCTTCGAGCGCATGGGGCGTGCCGTCCAGGGTGAGCGTCAACGAGCCCCGAGTGAGGAACACGACGCCCTCGACCGTCGCCTGAGCCTCTGGGTGTTCGCTTCCGCCACCGGGTCCGATCTCGACGATCAGCTGGGAGAACGTGGTCGCGAATCCGGCGATCGGCCTGGCGATGATCCACGATCGCGTCTTCGTGAAGCCGGGCAGATTGCTGGTGACGATGTCTCGCAGCACGCCCCGGGGGATGACCGTGTACGCCTCTTTCACGATCGCGCGATCTGTCAAGAGCTCGCTCTGCGCGGGAAGCCCGCCTAGCGGTGAGTAATACGGCGAATGGTCGGTGCTCATGTCGTCTCCTTGCGTTGGTGTTCGCGTCGCGTGCGTTCGCTGTTTGTTTGCGTACGGGCTCGCGGCGCCGGTCAGCTTGTCGCGTCTGCTTTCGGATGCGCGAGGCCGAGCACGCGCGCAACCGGCACCTGCGTGTCGCGTTCGACCTCGTCGCTATCGAGCGCTCCGCAGGACAGGCCGCGGCAAATGAACCCCGCGAGGGCGCGTGCAGTGGCCGGTTCATCCATAACGGTTCCCGATCCGCCGGCCAGATAGTTGCCCAGCCGTTCGGCAGCCGCGGCATACCCCTCGCGATAGAAGGCGTACGTCGCCGAAAAGCGTGAAGGCAACTGGGCCGGATGCATGTCCCAGCCCTGATAGAAGCCCCGCTCGAGCGAGCGGCGCACGAGTCGACCGTGCATGCGCCATGCGTCTTCTGCGCCGTCGCCGACCGGAATCACGTTGGTCGACCCGTCAGAGAGCCGGATGCCCGTGCCTGCGACGGCGACCTGCATCACGGCCTTCGCGAAGTCTGCTGCAGGATGCTCCATCGATTGATACGCCGCGGCGATCTCGAGCGACGCACTGTAGTCGTATGTCCCGTAGTGCAGCGCGCTGATGCGACCGTTCGTCAGGTGAGGCAACCGGGCGACAGGCGACGTGCCGTCAGCCCCGATGATCAGCTGTGGCGTCTCGACCTGCACCTCGAATCTCAGGCGGCCGGCCGGCAGGCCATGGGCGGACTCGAGCGCGTCCAGCGACACGGCCATCGCGAGCACCTGCGCGGTTGTCGTCACCTTGGGAAGCGTGAGGATCAGCCCGTCGGGCAATTCGCCCGCCGAGACCAGGCCAGAAACGAAGAGGTCAAGCGTCCTCAGCCCCCGGGCGCGGGTTGCCGCTTCGAAACTCTTGAAGCGGATGCCGATGAATGGCGGCGCTGTTCCTGCAGCGACGGCGACCGCGACGGATGCTGCTGCTGCGATCGCATCCTCGTCTTCCGTTTGGTCGCCCCGGTCGCCGTAGCCGTCTTCGAAATCCAGACGCAGATCTTCGATCGGTTCCGTTGCGAGCTTTTTCTCGACGCGCGGCGCGACGGCATCCGCGATGGCATCCGATTGGCCAAGCAACGAGCTCATCCTGCGCAGCCCGCCATGTTCGGCGGCAGCGGCGACTGCCTGCTCGCCCCACTGGCCTGGCAGCTCTGGCGAGAACCGGTCGGCGGGAACATAGACGGTGTGCACCGGCTGGCGGCTGCCATCCTCCCCCGGATAGCCCGCGCGCAGCAGTTCGTCCGTTTCGGCGAGCATCCGGTCGATGTCGGCCAGCGCCTTCGCACTCAGTACATTCCCGGCCAGTGCTTTCCCACCCAGTGCTTTCCCACCCAGTGCTTTCCCGGCCAGTGCTTTCCCACCCAGTGCCCTCGTCATGCGGATCGTGCCTTTCCGTTGGCCGCGCGGCTGCTTTCGGTCCACCGTGTCGCGGGCTGAGCGGTGTTCGACACGGCCAGCGTATTGCGCGTGACCGGCGATGCCCATCATTTGCTCAGAATTTCGTATCCCGAACATTATTCTCTGCAGAACGAAAACTCAAGGATGCCGCATGGCCTGCCTGGTCCCCCGTCGGCAACTGAGCGGTCCTGTATATTCAGGGGAAATCACTTTTCCACCATGCGGACATGCTCCGCCGCTTTCGAGCAGGAGAACGGTCAATGCCAGAAAAGGCCGGGGCACAAGAGTCCGGAGCAGAAAAAACCGGAGCACAAAAATCCGGGACCGAGCGAACCGCCGAGGGCGTCAAGTCGGTTGTGCGCGTATTCGAGCTTCTCGAACTCATCACGGATGCCGGTGGGGACGTCACACTGAGCGAACTGTCGACCATGGCTGGGCTGCCTCTGCCGACCATTCACCGGTTGTTGCGCACGCTCGTGTCGCTCGGATACATCCGGCAACTGCCTAACCGGCGTTACGCGCTTGGCCCCCGGCTCGTGCGATTGGGAGAAGCGGCGAACAAGCAATTCGGTGCGCTTGCACTTCCGCAGCTGAAGTCACTTGTCGACCGGCTCGGCGAGACAGCCAACATGGCGATGCTCGACTCTGACATGGTCGTCTATGTCGCACAGGTGCCTTCGCCGCACGCGATGCGCATGTTCACGGAGGTCGGCCGCCGTGCGCACACGCACGATACGGGCGTCGGCAAGGCGATCCTGGCGCAATTGCCGGATGAGACGGTGCGCAGCATCGTGAACCAGGCAGGCATGCCGACACCGACAAAGCAAAGCATCGGCACGATCGACGCTCTGCTCGCCGACCTCGAGGTGATCCGCGAACGTGGATACTCCATCGACGACGGTGAACAGGAGGTCGGCGTGCGCTGCTTCGCCATGGCGATCCCCGGTGCGCCGACGCCGACGGCGATTTCGGTCTCAGGGCCGCAGACGCGTGTCGACGATGCGTTCGCCGAGCGGGCTGTTCCGCTGCTGCACGAGGCGGTCGCGCAGATTGCGCGCAACGCGAGCAGCATCTGACGGTCGCGTCCGCGTGTCCTAATGCAGGAAGAATCGCCTCAAATGGCCCGGTTAGGCACTCGGCACCCCGATTCTTCCTGTATTCGGTACGCTCCGACGAAGAAATGCGGCGGATGCGATGGCTTGACCAGGCGGTCCCCTCGACGTAGCATTCCCGTATCGCAGTAATCTAATTCCGCTTCTCGGAATTCAGCTGCGACGGTTGGGCGCTGAGCGCCAGCCGGAGTGCACGAGGTGGTCCGATGCAGGAGCAAACTGGCGCAGTATTCGTGGTCACGGCACCGGCGACGGTATTGGCATCCACTGCGGCGCAGACCACAGCCGGCTGTGCCGCCTCCAGTTCGGCCGCCTCCAGTTCGGCCGCCCCAAGCTGTGCCGCGCCTAGTTCGGCCGCCCCCAGTTGTGGCCGTCGCCTTGCGTTGTGGGCGCTTTCGACGAACCATACCTGTTAAGAGAGTCAAGGAGCACCGAATGAACCAGTCAATGACGACCGGCAACGCGGCGACGGGCCAGGCAGCCCGGGCTGCGGCAGCGCATGCGCCTGCCGCCTCTATCACTGTGAACGGCCAGCGCCGTTCGCTCGACGGCGCAGGCTCGCACACGACAG
>DATMTC010000225.1:0-1996 GCA_035565115.1 Microbacteriaceae bacterium
GCATCGTCCGCTGGATGAAATGCCGGTCGATGAACTTGTCACGTCGATGATCGCCGACAGCGCCAGCGTTCCGGCAAGCGTGCTCGAACAGGCGCCAGGCATTACCGCTGCGATCAACGGAATCGTCGAGCGCATGCGCCGAGGAGGCAGGTTGATCTATGTCGGCGCGGGTACCGCTGGCCGGATCGGCGTGCTCGACGCGAGTGAGATCCCGCCGACCTTCGGAACGGATCCTGCACAGGTGATCGGACTGATCGCGGGAGGACCAGGCGCAATACACACCGCCGTCGAAAACGCAGAGGACAGCCGCGAACTCGGTGCGGTCCAGTTGGCCGCGGTTTCGCTCCAACCGGAGGACTCCGTCGTCGGGCTGTCGGCATCCGGTCGCACGCCGTTCGTGATCGGGGCGCTCGAATACGCTCGCGAGATCGGCGCGTTCACGGTCGGGTTTGCATGCAACTCCGGTTCCGCGATCGGCGCGGTCGCCGACGTCGCGATCGAAACGGTCGTCGGAGCGGAGTTCCTGACCGGGTCGACCAGGCTCAAGGCCGGCACTGCGCAAAAGCTGGTGCTGAACGCGATCAGCACCATCACGATGGTTCGCCTCGGCAAGGTCTATGGCAACCTGATGGTCGACCTGAAGGCGACAAACGAGAAACTGCGTGCACGAAGCGAACGAACCGTGATGCTGGCAACAGGGGTGGATGCCGCGACAGCGGCCGATGCACTGGCCAGCGTTGACGGCTGGGTCAAGGCCGCCATTCTGGTTGCGGTCAGCGGGCTTCCTGCTGCGGACGCGATCAGTCTGCTGGCCGAGCACGACGGCGTGCTGCGCGACGCGATCGCGAGCGCGGCGAAGCCTGCTCGCTGACCGCGCTTCGACGGGCTCAGCGACCGCGCTTCGACTGGCTCAGCGACCGGTCACTGAGCCTGTCGAAGTGACCGGCGCAACGTGTCGAGCTCGTGATCGCGCATACTGTGCCTGATGCGAGCCGGCAGCCGGGGAAAGACCGCCGCCATGATGCGCAGCCAGCGCCGAAACCGGCGCTCGTTCCGCTCGGTCATCGCCAGCCCGAACCCGGCACGCAACGGCTCAGGCAGCAGCCCGACGGTCATCAACCTGGCAAGCGGCATCACCGCTTTCAGCCAGAGCGGAACCGAGCGGGGTCGCAGGAGGTCCTTCGCGACGCGACGCGTCGCATCCGTCGCCTGCAGCGTTGGGAGCACGCCGTTCCAGTAATCGCTGAATGCGGCGCGATCCTTCGGCCATGCACCGGCCGGCACCTGCAGCGACGTTCCAAGCACGCCGTACTCCCGGTAGATGCGCTCGGCTGACTCTTCGTCGAACGGGCCGAAAATGCGCTGGTAGAGATCGACGGCGGTCTGATAGAGCGTGGCAGCCACCCACAGCTGCAGATCGGGGTCGAACGCGTTGTATGCAGGGCCCGTGCCCGCCGGTCCGTCGTGCACGGGTGCGTGCGCCAGGTTCACGCGTCTGCGCACCTCCGCGATCTCGGTGTCTGTGCCGTAAACAACCGCATACACATAGGTCATCGTCGCGTGCAGCCTGTCGAGTGGCCGCGACGCGAAATCACTGTGCTCTGCCACACCGCGGCCGACCGCGGGGTGCGCAATCTGCAGCAGGATGGCGCGGCCGCCTCCGGCGAGCAGGATCGCCTCGCCGGCGATGTCCCTCAAGCCGCGCGTCATGCTTGCCACTGTATGGCGATGTGTATGGCGATGTGCCACGTTCAGGCGGACGCGATAGAGTTTCCGTTGGCAAATTATCTCGGCGTCGAGCTATCTCCCGAGGTGCGAACAGTCGAACGGCCCGCGAATCGCGAGCAGAATGGGAAGCAGTGGATCTTTACGAGTACCAGGCCAGAGACCTGTTTGAGAAGTATGAGGTCCCGGTGCTCCCGGGCATCATCGCCGACACCCCACAAGAGGTGCGAGCGGCCGCCGAGAAATTGGGTGGCGTCGTCGTTGTCAAGGC
>DATMTC010000226.1:0-2061 GCA_035565115.1 Microbacteriaceae bacterium
TCAGTGACATCGTCGGCGAAGACCCAGTCGATTTCGCCGAGACCTTCGCCCAGGCATACGGCGGCACACGCTGGATCGACAAAGAGCGCGCTCGCCTGACCAAGGCGATCGACGACGCCGAGCGAAAGGAACGGAAATGACCACCGAATCCGCGATCCGTGTGCATGGCATCGAGAAATCGTTCAAAGACCTGCGCGTGCTCGACGGCGTGAACTTCGACGTCGAACGAGGAAGCATCTTCGCCCTGCTCGGCTCGAATGGCGCAGGCAAGACGACGCTCGTTCGCATCTTGTCCACGCTGCTGAAAGCGGATGCTGGCACGGCAGCCGTTCACGGATACGACGTCGCAGGCAACCCAGGTGATGTACGAGAGTCCATCAGCCTGACGGGCCAGTTCGCCGCGGTGGATGAGGTGCTGACCGGCCGGGAGAACCTGGTGCTTGTGGCCAAACTCCGCCACCTGAGGAACCCGGGTGCGGTTGCCGACGAGCTGCTCACGCGCTTCTCACTGACCGATGCAGGCAACCGCAAGGCGTCAACATATTCGGGCGGGATGCGACGTCGGCTCGACATCGCGATGAGCCTGATCGGCAATCCCCCGATCATCTTCCTCGACGAGCCAACCACCGGACTCGACCCGCAGGCGCGCATCGAGGTGTGGCAAACCATCAAGACGCTCGCAGGCCAGGGCACGACCGTGCTGCTCACCACGCAGTACCTCGACGAGGCCGAGCAACTCGCAGACCGGATCGCGATTCTGCACAAGGGCACCATCATTCAGAACGGCACACTCACCGAACTCAAACAACTGCTGCCACCCGTGAAAGTCGAATACGTCGAGAAGCAGCCATCGCTCGAGGATGTCTTCCTCGCGCTGGTCGGCGACACCGGCGAGACTGGTGAGACCGACGTGGCTGGCGCATCCACGAAGGAATCATCATGACAACAAATGTTCTCGCCGACACCGGCGTGCTCACCGGCCGCTCGCTGCGTCACATCCTTCGCAGCCCGGACACGATCATCACCACGGCCGTCACGCCGGTCGCACTTCTGCTGCTGTTCGTCTACGTGCTCGGCGGTGCGATCAAGACCGGGTCAGACCAGTCGTACATCGACTACATGCTCCCAGGCATCCTGCTGATCACGATCGCGTCCGGCATCGCGTACACGTCATATCGGCTCTTCCTCGACCTGAAAGGCGGCATCTTCGAGCGCTTTCAATCGATGCCGATCGCCCGATCGAGCGTGCTGTGGGCACACGTGCTGACCTCGCTGGCCGCGAACGTGGTCTCGGTCGCGATCGTGATCGGGGTCGCGCTGATCATGGGGTTCCGCACCGGAGCATCCGTTGGCGCCTGGCTGGCGGTCGCCGGCATCCTGATCCTGTTCACGTTGGCACTGACCTGGATCGCCGTGATCGCCGGGCTGTCGGCGAAAACTGTCGATGGGGCCAGCGCGTTCAGCTATCCGCTGATCTTCCTGCCGTTCATCAGCTCAGCCTTCGTGCCGACAGCGTCGATGCCCGGTCCTGTCGCGTGGTTCGCCGAGTACCAGCCAGTGACCTCGATCGTGAACACCGTTCGGGCGCTATTCGCGGGTCAGCCGGTGGGCGGCGACATCTGGATCGCGCTGGCCTGGCTCGTGGGCATCCTGCTCGTGGCGTACGCCTTCGCGAACACCATCTACCGTCGCAAGATCAGCTAGCGCACTTCGCGCGAATCAGCGACCAGGAAGCATGGCAAGGGCGGCCGCGGAACGGGTCTCGAGAAGGCTGGCGTACGTGCCGTCCCGTTCTGCCCACCGCAGCCGCTCGGCCGCATGCACGACGACCTCGTTCGGCGTTGGATCTTGGGTGATGAGCCCGATCACTTCATCGAGGAATCCATCAAGCGGTAACGCTGCCGGGTTGAGCTTCTCCTGGCCGGCAGTCGCGACCGCAGGCGGGATGAGCTCGGTAACGGATACGCCGGTGCCGGCGAGCTGCGCACGGAGCGCCTCGGTATACGCGTGCACGCCGGCCTTCGAGGCGCCATACGTGGGCATCAGCGGGAACGGAAGGAA
>DATMTC010000227.1:0-4960 GCA_035565115.1 Microbacteriaceae bacterium
AGTCGCCGCGGCGGCGGACGGTTCTGACCCCTCACACGAACCACAAGCGCCCATCGGGGGCGGGAGCGAAAGGAAGAGCACATGGCGAAGCAGTCCATCTTCGGACGGATCTCGCAGCTGTTGCGGGCGAACATCAATGCCCTGATCGACCAGGCGGAGGATCCGGAGAAGATGCTGGACCAGATGGTCCGCGACTTCACGAACAACATTGCAGACGCCGAGAGCGCTATAGCCGAGACCATCGGCAACCTGCGCATGCTCGAAGACGATCACAAGGAAGATCTGGATGCTGCAGCCGAGTGGGGCGACAAGGCACTGGCAGCGAGCAGGCAGGCTGACACGTTCCGGGCAGCGGGCAACACTGCCGATGCCGACAAGTTCGACAACCTCGCGAAGGTCGCACTGCAGCGGCAGATTCAGTCCGAGAACGAAGCCAAGCAGGCCGAGCCGCAGATCGCATCCCAAACGGTGATCGTCGACAAGCTCAAGAGCGGGCTGAACGGCATGAAAGACAAGCTCGAGCAGCTGAAGTCCAAGCGCAGCGAGCTGATCGCGCGAGCGAAGAGTGCCGCAGCGCAGAACCAGGTGTTGGATGCTGTCAAGAGCGTCGACATCATGGATCCGACCAGCGAGGTCGCCCGGTTCGAAGACAAGATCAAGCGCGAAGAGGCGCGGGCGCGCGGTGCAAGCGAGCTGGCGGCATCCAGCCTCGACGCCCAGTTCAACCAGCTAGATGACCTGGGCGAACTGACCGAGGTGGATGCACGGCTGGCCGCGCTGAAGGCTGGCGCAGCACCCGCGGTCACAGCGACACCCACGCCGCCCGCTCAGTAACAGTTTCGAGCAGGAATGCTCCCAACCCCGGCGGTCGAGCGCGGTGGAGCTCAAGGGATCGCGAAGCGATCCGCGACCCCAACGCCGAGCGAGCCTGCGAGCGAGGGTCCTGCTCGCAAAGCGAGCCGCGTATCGAGACCCAGCACGACGACCTGCGGTACCGCACCATAGGCAGGTCACGAGGTCTCGATACGCTCGCTGCGCTCGCTACTCGACCACCGAACTGTGTACGCGCCGGTGGTCGAGTAGCTGCTCGCGCAGCGAGCCGCGTATCGAGACCTCGTAGGACAATCTGCGGCACCGCACCGTAGGCAACTCACGAGGTCTCGATACGCTCGCTGCGCTCGCTACTCGACCACCGGAATGGGTACGCGCCGGCGGTCGAGTAGCTGCTCGCAAAGCGAGCCGCGTATCGAGACCCCCGCAAGACGACCTGCGGCACCGCACCATAGGCAACTCACGAGGTCTCGATACGCTCGCTGGCGCTCGCTACTCGACCAGCGAGGCCGGGCCGTTTCGGTGGTCGAGTAGCTGCTCGCGCAGCGAGCCGCGTATCGAGACCCAGCACGACGACCTGTGGTGCCGGACCATAGGCAACTCACGAGGTCTCGATACGCTCGCAAGCTCGCTACTCGACCACCGAAGTGGGGAGCACTCCCGGCACACCCCAGCACCGTTAGGCTGAACCACGTGCCAACTCAGTTTCTCGTGGTTCCACAGTGGCAAGGGTCTGGATCGTCGCGCGCCATGCGGTTGATCGACGGCGCGAACGCCATCGCCGGTGACCTGCCGTCAGCAGCGACAACCGTCGTCGACATTCCGATGGAGGCCGGGGAATCGCTCGGCACCGGCGTTCGCCGCTATTCGGCATTGCTTTCCATCAGAGAAAAGGTCGCGAGCGAACTTCGACGACTTGACGCGCCGAGCGTTCTGATCGGCGGCGACTGTGGCGCGGATGTCGCAGCGGTTCAGCGCGCGGTCACTGCAGCAGAGCCTGGCGCCGTCGCCCTGCTTTGGCTCGATGCGCATGGCGACCTGAACACGCCAGAGTCATCGACGTCTGGAGCGTTCGGCGGCATGACATTGCGCGCGCTGCTCGGAGAAGGCGCGGAAGGCCTTGCGTCGGAGGGCACAGCGGCCCTTCGTCCGGATCATGTGGTGCTCGCAGGCGCTCGCTCGCTCGACGACGCAGAGACCGCATTCATCGAAGAATCCGGAATCCGGCACGTTCAGGTCGACGAGCTGGTCACTCCAGACGCGGTGCTGGCGGCGCTGGAGGCGACCGGAGCAGCATCCGTCTATGTGCACGTCGACCTCGATGTGCTTGACCCTGCGGTCATCGACGGAGTCGGGTATCCGGAGCCGTTCGGTGTTCAGCCCGACGCACTCGCGGCAACGGTTCGCGCCGTGCGCAGCCGGTTTGCGCTGGCAGGGGCATGTATCGCCGGGTTCGCGCCGGCCTCTCCTGCCGCGGCGAGCTCAGACCTTTCTGTGATCCTGCGCATTCTCGGTTCGCTGACGGCGCCGCTCAGCTGAGCCCGGGTAGCGTTGGGGCATGAATGAAGACAGCTCGGATGATCCGCGCATTCTGACCGAACGGCGCGGACACGTGTTCCTTATCGGGCTCAATCGCCCGCAAAAGCGCAACGCGGCCGACTTTCGGATGCTGCAGGAACTTTCGCTGGCGTATGGGCAGCTCGAGCGCGACCCGGATGCCCGAGTCGGCCTTGTCTATGCTGTCGGCGACCATTTCACGGGTGGGCTGGATCTTGCCGACGTCGCACCCCGCATCGGCGCCGGTGGGCTCGACATGGTTCCGGACGGTGGCATCAACCCGTGGCAGGTCGATGGGCGCCAGCTGAGCAAACCCGTGGTGATCGCCGTTCAAGGCACCTGCCTGACGCTCGGCATCGAGTTGATCCTCGCCAGCGATGTTGCCATTGCTGCAGCATCCACCCGGTTCGGCCAGCTCGAGGTGAGCAGAGGCATCCTGCCGTTCGGCGGAGCAACCTTACGGTTTCCTCGCGCGGTCGGCTGGGGCAATGCGATGCGCTGGATCCTCACCGGCGAGCTGTTCGACACAACAGAGGCGCACCGCATCGGACTCGTGCAAGACGTCGTTCCGGATGGCGACGAATTCGACACGGCGCTGGCGATCGCCGAGCGGATCGCCGCCCAGGCGCCACTGGCCGTGCAGGCGGCACTCACGAACGCGAAGAAAGCGATTCGTGATGGTGACGCTGCGGCAGAAGCTGACCTGCAGCCCGCACTCGTCAGGCTGGCGGCCAGCGAGGATGCTGCGATCGGGATGCGTGCGTTCCTCAGCCGGACTGATCCCGAGTTCATCGGTCGATAAGTTCATCGTCGATAGTTCAGAACCCGAGATAGTTCAGAACCTCGATCACTGCGAAGGCTCTAGGCTTCCGATATGGCAGATATCGAATATGACGTGATCGTAATCGGCGGCGGCGCTATTGGCGAGAACGTTGCCGATCGTGCGGTTCAGGGTGGCATGAAGACCGTGCTCATCGAAGCCGAACTCGTCGGTGGCGAATGCTCATACTGGGCATGCATGCCGTCGAAGGCGTTGTTGAGAAGCGCTGCACTCCTGCGTGCCGCACGCAAGGTCGGTGGGGTTCGCGAAGCGATAACCGGCGACCTCGACGTGCGCGCCGTGCTCAGACGGCGCGACGGTGTCACGAGCAATTGGAATGACGATGGTCAGGTCGAGTGGCTACGAGGTGCAGGTATCGATCTCATTCGCGGGCACGCTCGCATCACGGGGCCGCGCGAAGTGACCGTCACACTGCAGGACGGCAGCATTCAGGTTGTGGGTGCTCGCCATGCCATTGCGGCGTGCACCGGGTCCGCCTCGCTGCTGCCGGACATCCCGGGCCTGCTCGACGCGCATCCGTGGACCAGCCGCGACGCAACCAGCGCGCAGGAAGTGCCCGCGTCTCTCGCCATCATCGGGGGCGGTGTCGTCGCAGTGGAAATGGCGACAGCATATGCGGGTTTCGGCACGGATGTGCACGTGATCTCTCGCAGTGGATTGCTCGGCAACCAAGAGCCGTTCGCCGGCGAGCTGGTCGGGGATGCGCTCACCGGCCTCGGCGTGCAACTGCACCTTGGCCAAACGCCGCAAGAAGTTCGACGCTCAACGGATGACGGGAACGTTGTGCTGACGCTCGGCGATGGCAGTCGGATCACCGCCGAGCAGGTTCTGGTCGCGACGGGCCGTATCGCACACACCGGCGACCTCGGCCTGGAGAACATCGGCCTGACACCGGGTGACTGGCTGCACGTCGATGACACGATGCTCGTTCAATTCGACGACAGCGCCGAGACGACAAACGATTGGCTTTACGCGGTGGGCGACGTGAACCATCGAGCGCTCCTGACGCACCAGGGCAAATATCAGGCTCGGATCGCCGGCGACGCCATCGCTGCCCGTGCAAGCGGCAAGACCTTGTCGACCGCGCCGTGGGGAACATACGTTGCGACAGCCGACCACCAATCGGTGCCTCAGGTCACGTTCACCGATCCCGAGGTCGCATCCGTGGGTCTGACCGCAGCTAGCGCCGAGAAGGCCGGGTACAACATCCGCGTCATCGACTATCCGATCAGCGGGGTCGCAGGCGCAACCATCAACGCCGACGACTACGTCGGGCAAGCACGGATGGTCGTCGACGAGGATCGTCACGTTCTGCTCGGGGTCACGTTCGTCGGGGCGGATGTCGGCGAGTTGCTGCATTCGGCGACCATCGCTGTGGTTGCAGAGGTGACGCTCGATCGCCTCTGGCACGCTGTGCCCTCATATCCCACGCTCAGCGAGGTGTGGCTGCGGTTGCTTGAGACATACGGACGGCCGAACTCGTAGGATGCGCGCCCTGAAGATGATGTTTCTGGACTCGCCCGTCAGCTCGCTCGGCTACAGCTATGCCACGGTGGTCGGGTGCGTCTGGGGTTTCATCTGGAGCACGGGACGAGTCGAGCGCAAGGCAGGCTTGCTCGTGTTTCGCGGCATGCCGAAGATGACGTTCGGACGTGGCGGTTCGTGCGTCGGCGGATGCTATCTCACCGACCAGAACGTCTCGGATGACGTGCTCGAACACGAAGCGGTGCA
>DATMTC010000228.1:0-2417 GCA_035565115.1 Microbacteriaceae bacterium
GGGGAGCGTTCGTGACACGGCAGTCGATGAACGTGCTACTGCAAGCTTTGGAACGAGACGGCTACGTGACTAGGCCGGCGGAGGCCCCGATCGGGAAGGTTCTTCCCGCGCGACTGACTGCAAGCGGCCGACGGAGCCTCGAGAAGGCGAGCGTTGCGGTCCGGTCCGTCGAGGTAAGGATGCTCGGTGGCATGACGAAGGACGAACAGCTGGGCGCGTTCAGAATCCTGCAGAGCATGATCCACTCCTTGCACGAGGGCGCGTAAATACTCGGCTTGATCGGTGCTCGAACGTCATGCCGTTTCCGTTGCGCATTCCAGTGGTCGTCGACGGCTGAGCACGAGGCGCGTCCATCTACCCATGCACCAGCGTGGATACTGATCGGCTATCGCGCGGCACGGCGCCGCTACTCGCAACGCGCGGCAGGATGGGCTTGTGATCACCGTTGTGCTGTTCGACCTTGACGGGGTGGTGCGTCACTTCGATCCACGCCATGTCGAGGACATTGAGAAGCGGCACGGGATTGCGGCCGGAGCGATCGAAGGTTTCGCGTTCAGCAGCCCGCTGATCGAACAGGTCACCACTGGTCGCATGTCCCGTCGTGAGTGGGTGGCGCAGATTGCCGAGCATCTCGGCAACCGCGAGGCCGCAGCAGAGTGGGAGCGTCAACCGTTCCGCGCCGACCCGGCAGTGCTAGCGCTCGCCGACCGAGTTCGGGACCTTGGGGTTAGGACCGCGATCCTCACGAACGGCACCGACACCATCCCGACGGAGGCAGCGGAACTCGGACTCGGTGCTCACTTCGACGTGATCTTCAACTCCGCAACCATCGGCTACGCCAAACCCGATTTGCGGGCATTTCAGCATGTGCTCGACAGCATGAGTGTGATCGCAAGCGAAGTGTTCTTCACCGACGACTCGCCGGCCAAACTCACCGGCGCCTCGGCACTGGGCATGACCACACATCACTACACGGGAGTCATCGCGCTCGAGAGAGCACTGCGCGACGGCGGCATTCACATCGACACATAGACCGAACGCGACCTGTACAGCATCCGCCGTCCCCGTGTGGGCTCCGCTATCCGTCGCCCTCTCGAAGGCCCTTCGCCACGGCCCGCAGCGGATCCCGATTCTAAATATCGCAGACTACTAGTCGGCGCGAACGGATTCACACGTTTGGCCGCTCGATCGCCAAAAAGCGGCGCAATTCGTCAGCACCCGCGACGGTGACCTCGCCTTGCGGTCGCACGTAGGTGGCTGGCGTCACCAGTACGCGCTGTTCGCTGACGCCGACCTTGCCTTGCGTCGTGTGCTGCACGATTCGGCGCCGACCGTTCTCGGCATAGCCCGTCTTGCGACTCACTGCTGCCGAAGCGTGATTACCGACGATGTAACCCGACTCGCACTCGAGCGCGCCGAGTTCGTCAAAGGCGAATCCGACCACGAGTTGGCGCATCAGGGTGCCGGTGCCTTGCCCGTGATGCGGTAGCCCGAGCCAGGAACCGGTCTCGATATGGCGTGTTTGAGCGAAGTCTCGGGCGTGCAGATCCTGCATGCCGACGAGGGTGCCGTCGCGGCGCACGGTCAACGCCAAGCGCCAGTCGTCGGATGCGAATTGGGCTCGCTGCGCCCACCACCACGCCAGCGAAGTCGTCGGGAATCCGCCGGGTGCCCCGGGTGTGAACGGCTCCTGATGCCATGACTGAAGGAACGGCATAGGACCGGTCGGGGACTGGATGCCGCCTCGCACCAGTTCGACAAGTTCAGGCAGATCGTCGTCGCGCAGCACTCGCAGCTCGACGGGACCACGAGCGATGAGCAACCCGAACGGCGGGAAAATGTCTTCTAGCGCGAGCATTCTCGATTATCTCCATCGCGAGACTTCTGATGCCAGCACCCCGCTGCGTGGACCTGGGCGGATGCGCGGCGTCCACGACCCCGTCATCCGAGCACGGCTCAGCCGACCGGCTGCGAGCGCGCATCCGAACTCGCTGCGGATGCATGCGCAGCGAGCGCCGCCTGCTGGCGTCGGTATTTGCGCCCATGCGGCAGCCGCGACCAGGTTCGAGCCCGCTCGCTCGAGAGCGCGAACAACACGAGGATGTCCAGTGCCAGTCCGAAAAGATTTGTACGCAGCGTGATCTGCGTTCCCCCATCGAAGTAGTCGATGGCCGCCGTGATGATCACCAGAGCACCGAACGCCATGGTCGTGATCCTGGCCCAGTTGCTCCCACGGAACACGAGGATGGTCAGCACGACGTACATCACCACGCTTGCCGCCGCGAAGATGACCAGAATCCAGAGGATGATCGGCCTGGACTCGTTGATCTCGGCTTGACTCATGCCAGACAGGTCGATCTCGGCCTCGTTGAGATACGTATTCCACAGCAGGAATATGCTCGCGATCGTTCCGATGC
>DATMTC010000229.1:0-2822 GCA_035565115.1 Microbacteriaceae bacterium
GGGGGCGATATGACCATCGTCGCCCCGCTGAGAGGCGGCAGCCTCGCAGGCGTGAACCCGGTTGCCAAACTAGCGGCGGTCTTCATCGTGAGCATTACGCTGCTTCTCACAATCGACTGGGTGTCTGCCGTCGTTGCGCTCGTACTCGAATGCGCTGTGCTCGCATTCACCGGCCTGCCGATTCGTGCCACCGTTGTGCGCACGACACCGTTGCTGATCGCGGCGCCGCTTGCCGGGCTCACCACTGTGCTCTACGGCCAACCGTCTGGCCAGACATATTGGACGTGGTGGGCGGTCGAAGTCAGCGATGGGTCGATTTCCCTTGGCATTGCCACGGCGCTGCGCATCCTTGCCGTCGGCATCCCTGCGATCGTGCTGTTCATCAGCATTGACCCCACCGACCTCGCAGACGGTCTTGCCCAGATCGTTCATCTGCCAGCGCGGTTCGTGATGGGTGGCCTTGCCGCGCTGCGGCTCGTCGGGCTGTTCGTCGACGACTGGCGCGCATTGGAACTCGCGCGCAGGGCGCGCGGGGTGGCGGACACCGGCCGGTTGAGGAGGATTCTCGGCCAGTCGTTTGCGCTGCTTGTGTTGTCGATCAGGCGGGGGAGCAAATTGGCCACGGCGATGGAGGCGAGGGGTTTCGGCGGGAAGACACAACGCACCTGGGCTCGCCCCTCCGTATTCGGCGCGCGCGATTGGACGGTGATCGCCATCGGATGCGCGGTGGCGGCATCCGCAGTTGTCGTCTCTGTCGCTGCTGGGAGCTGGAACTTTGTCATCGGAAGCTGATCGACTGGGTGCGGCGCTCGATGCTGTGCGCCGAATACCGACCGACGCGCCGATCGTCTTGATCGACGGCCCAGCCGGAGCGGGCAAATCGACGCTGGCCGACCAGCTGATAAAACATTGGCCGGGTGCCACCCGGCCGACGTTGGTGCGGATGGATGACATCTACCCTGGATGGGCTGGCCTGGCAGCGGGAAGTCGTTTCGTCACGACGGAGTTGCTTGAACCGCTTCTGGCAGGCAGGCCGGCCGGATGGCGGCGATACGACTGGACGCTGGACGTGCGCGCGGAGTGGCACCAGGTCGACCCGTCGCATCCGCTGATCGTGGAAGGCTGCGGAACGATGAGCGCTGCGAACACGAAGCTCGCAGATCTCTGCGTGTGGCTCGACGCCGACGATGCAGTTCGCAAGAAGCGCGCGCTGGCGCGCGACCGCGGCGGGTTCGATCCGTTCTGGGACATGTGGCAGGAGCAGTTCGACACGTTCGTGGCACACGAGAAGCCGGCCACGCGCGCCGATCTCATTCTTGACGGAACCGCGCTACGGTAGTGGCATGACCGAGGCAGAGCGCACCAGCGTCGAATACATCGTCGAGTACATTGATGGACCGCTGGAAGGTAAAACCGATCGGCGCGTTCTCGTTCGAGGGAAATACGACGAGACGCTGAGCGCCGTTGCCGCTGTCGAAGGGCTGGAGTCCCTGTTCCGTTACGTTGCGGTGGATTCGCGCGAGATCGCAGGCGAATTGCACGTACGATACCGTTTCGACGCGCCAGACAGCGACCCGGTCGAGCCAGACACCGACGAAGAGTATCGCGACGGCTCGCGCATTTGAGGCGCGTCCCAGGTTGCAGCGGCTGTCAGCCCCAGCCAAGCGAGTGGAGTTCGGCGTCGCCGATGCCGAAGTAGTGAGCGATCTCGTGCACCAGAGTGACGTGCACTTGGTCGCGAAGCTGGTCTTCGTTTGAGCAGACAGACAGCAGCGGTTCACGGTACAGGATGATCCGGTCGGGGATCTCACCGTGACCATACGTGTCGCGGCGGGTGAGATCGACGCCGTCGTACAGGCCGAGAAGGCCGAGCGAGCCGTCTTCTGGGCGGTCCTCGACCAGAAACACGACGTTCTCGACGCCGTCGAGCATGTCGTCTGGCAACGCATCCAGTTCGTCGACGACAAGTTTTTCGAACTCGTCGCGCGGCATGTGCATCATGCCACCAGCATCTCATGAGCCTTGGGGTGAGTAACGGGACTCGAACCCGCGACATCCGCGACCACAACGCGGCGCTCTACCAACTGAGCTATACCCACCATGTGCCAGAACCTGCCCGTGATGATCACTCACCGCAGGCGTTTCAGGCAACGCAGATGATTCTATTACATCCGTGAGGCCCAATCGTCCACGACGGATGCCGACACGGATTGGGCGATCTCCGATGTCGGACCTGGCTGCTCGACGAACACGGCCTTGCGGTAGTACTCGAGCTCGCGGATTGATTCGAGAATGTCTGCGAGGGCCCGGTGGCCGCCGTTCTTCTCTGGTGCGTTGAAGTACACGCGAGGGTACCAACGCCTCGACAGTTCCTTGATCGACGAGACGTCAACGTTGCGGTAGTGCAGGTGCGCGTCCAGGCGCGGCATGAACTTGGCCAGGAACATCCTGTCGGTGCCGATGGTGTTTCCGGCAAGTGGTGCCTTCTGCTCGCCCGGAACGAACTTGAGGATGTACTCCATCACCTCGTATTCGGCTTCGGCGAGGCTGACCCCGTTCGGAATCTCCTCGATCAGTCCGCTCGTGGTGTGCATGTTGCGCACGAAGTCGCCCATTTGCTCGAGAGCTGATGCGTCTGGCTTGATGACGATGTCGATCCCGGGATCAAGCAGGTTGAGTTCGAAATCGGTGACAACAACGGCGATCTCGACGAGTTCGTCGACATCGAGGTTGAGACCGGTCATTTCGCAGTCGATCCAGACGAGACGATCCGAGGAAGTTGGCATGGCCGCAAGTCTACTGGTGGCTGCCGATCTGGACTG
>DATMTC010000230.1:0-1764 GCA_035565115.1 Microbacteriaceae bacterium
GCGGCGAGACGGATGCTGCCGGTCGCGTCAGCGAGCTCGGTCCCGAATCGCTCCCGGCCGGCACGTATCGGCTCATCTTCGACACAGGCGCGTACTTCTCGCGCGCCCACGAAGACACCTTCTTTCCGGAGGTCACCCTGACCTTCACCGTAACCGCGGGCGAAGCGCACTATCACGTGCCGCTTCTGCTCAGCCCATTCGCTTATTCGACGTATCGAGGAAACTGACATGAAAATCATCCTGGGCGACAACCAATACGGCAAGGCCGAGGTACGCGTCGTCAAGCTCACCCGCGACACCGACAGGCACGAGATCGAAGACCTCAACGTGACGTCTCAGCTGCGAGGCGACTTCGAGGCGGCGCACCTGCACGGTGACAACGCCCACGTCATCGCCACAGACACCCAGAAGAACACCATCTTCTCGTTCGCCCGCGACGGCGTCGGTTCGCCTGAAGCATTCCTGCTGCGGCTGAGCAAGCATTTCGTCGACGACTTCGACTGGGTCGTCGGCGGTCAGTGGCAGGCTGAGCAGTACCAGTGGGATCGCATCCAGGCTCACGGTGCGGGCCATGACCACTCGTTTGTTCGCAACGGCCAGGCCATCCGCACCGCGGCCGTGGTCGTCGATGGCGACACCACACACGTGCTTGGCGGGCTGAAAGATCTGACCGTGCTCAAGTCGACGCAGTCCGGTTTCGTCGGTTATCCGAAAGACAAGTACACGACTCTGGCAGAGACGACGGACCGCGTTCTCGCGACCGATGTGACGGCGCGCTGGCGATACAACACGACGGATGTGGATTTCAACGCGAGCTTCGAACGGGTCAAAGCCCTGTTGCTCGAGGCGTTCACCGAGGACTATTCGTCTGCACTTCAAAACACGCTGTACGCGATGGGCAAGCGCGTGCTCGAAGAGTGCGCGAACATCGATGAGTTGCGCTTCTCGATGCCGAACAAGCACCACTTCGTCGTCGACCTGACTCCGTTCGGGC
The DNA here is from genome assembly GCA_035565115.1 of Microbacteriaceae bacterium. Taxonomy (GTDB): domain Bacteria; phylum Actinomycetota; class Actinomycetes; order Actinomycetales; family Microbacteriaceae; genus Rathayibacter_A. The sequence goes on from DATMTC010000230.1 coordinate 995, forward strand.
AAGACAATCCCGGCGAGGTGTTGTTCGCAGCCGACCGGCCGTACGGCCTGATCGAGGCCAGCGTGCTGCGCGAGGATGCGAGCGCGGCCGGATGCGCATGGGACGGTCTCGCCGGGTTCTGTTAGCGGGCGAGGCTTGACTGGGCGCCGAGGCTTGACCTGCGGTCGGTGCTAGAGATTTCAGTGGCCATCCATGGCAAATTCTGCCACTATGTTCAGCATGTACATAGCAATCATCGTCGTCTGCTTTGTCATCGGGCCGATTGTTTCGATCATCATTGAGCGGTCGGTCAAACGGAACGATCCCCGATCCAGGGACCTGCTTGCCATGGTGTTGCGGTGGTTCACGTTCTGGATCGTTGGTGTGCGGCTGTTCACGGCAGGTGCCGTGCAAGCGATCAGGCCGGAGTTCACTGCGGATCAGATTTTCGGCACAACCGACCCGACCGTTTTTCCATTCATTTCCGAGCTCGGCTACGCCAATCTCGGTTTCGGAGTCATCGGCATCCTGAGCCTGTTCCTGCGTTCGTGGACGGTTCCGGCCGCTCTCGCCGGCATCGTCTTCCTGGGTCTCGACGGGTTCAGGCATGCATTCGCAGCCGAAGCATTCACGTCCGATCGCTTGATCGCGATGATCTCCGATCTGATCGCTCTGGTCGTGCTCGGCGGTTGCCTGATCGCCATGGCGGTTCGCACCCGGAAGAACGCCGAATCACCCGTCGGCGACCTCGCGTAACGACGCATCAGCCCGACGCATCAGCCCGGGTCAGC
>DATMTC010000231.1:0-9216 GCA_035565115.1 Microbacteriaceae bacterium
CGGTCGCCGCGCACCAGCTTGAACTCGCGCTCGCCAGTGACCCGGCCGAGCGCTGAGCCACGATCCGAATGAATGATCAGCCCGGTGTTGACCGGAAGCTCTGCGACCAGTGCTGACCGCTGCGTCTCGTGTTCATACAACAGGGCCATATCGTTTGATCCGAGAGTGATCTCGGCCAGTCCTGTCCAGCCGGAATCCACTGCCAGCTCAGCGCGGTATTCCTCGGCAGCGAGCCCGATCGATGCGGCCTTGACGCGCAGCGGCATGTCTTTGGAAACGACCGTCACTGCCAGTCCGTCGTTCGACAGATTCTGTGCGACAGCGAGGATGCGTGAGTCGTTGTCACCCAGCTGCAGCCCGCTTGGGAGCACCGACATATTCGAATGGTTCAGCTCCACACGCAGCGAGCCGCCGTCCCCGACCGGGATGGGAAAGTCCAGTCGCTCGTGCTCGATGCGCAACTCGTCCAGGTTCCGCAGAGCCTGCCTGGCGAAATATCCGATCTCTGGATCGTTCCGTTTGCCCTCAAGCTCGCTGATCACGACGACCGGGATCACTACCGAGTGTTCTGCGAATCGGAAAATCGCGGCAGGATCAGACAACAAAACCGAGGTATCCAATACATAGGTACGCTCGGTCTGTTCGATCGGATTGGCGGCTGATGCGCTGTTCTGCTTCTCCCCTTCGTTTTGGATGTTCGGCTGTCGGGTACCTGTTGCGGCCACAACCACTCCCACCCCGCGTGCTGTGAGGCGCGCGGTTCACATTGGCGAGTCGGCCATTGGTCCGCGGGACGAACTTACGTGGCCGTCTCGACCGGGCGCCGTGCCCGGTAGTTCGACGCTACGGCTCGGCGGCCGGATGCCGTGCACCGACACGCCAGCGTGTTCGGTTACCAGCAAGCGAACGATTCTAAAAGGCGCTGGCAAACGACGTGAACGCCGCCCGAAGCATCCCGAGCGTCTCGTCCGATGTCGACACATGCACGCTCAGTCGCACGCTGCGTCCTCGAGTGGTTGCGGTCACCCCGTGGTTGAACATCGACGCGGTCAGCAGTGTCAGCCGATCACCTGACGGTTCGAGCACAACGATGCCTGCACGCTCACTCGCGTCGCGGGACGAGACAACCGGAATGGCGAATTCGTCTGCCAGATCGATCACTGCGTCAACGTGTTCGGAGATCGCGGACTGGATGGCGCCGGTGCCGACGGCCGCCACCTCTTCGAGCGCCGCCGAAAGCCGCGCCTGAGCAAGGCGGTCGGGATTGGCGACGCTGAACGCGCGCGCACCTCGGGTCGGTGGAACGATCTCGTCGAACGGCTCTGGTTCATCCGTGCCCGCAAATCCGCTGAAAACCGGCGTAATGCGTTCGATCGCCCGCTCGCTCATGGCGAGGAAGCCCGTGCCCCAGCCTGCTCGCGTCCACTTCTGACCGCCGGATGCCACAACGTCGGCAACCGTGTATGGAACGTCGGCGACGCCGAAACCCTGGATGGCGTCAACGATCAGCAAGCGGTCGCCGATGACCTGTCTGATTCCTTCGATGTCTGCCAGATATCCGGTGCGAGAGTCCACAAGGCTGACTGCGACCGCTGCGGTGGTCGATGTGACCTGTCGGCGGATCTGCCCGGGAGTCACTCGCCCATGGTCGGTCTCAAGCCATTGGGGTTTGACAACGTGAAGCGCCTCGGCTGCGCGAGTGGCAGCAAGCGTCAGGCTGGGAAACTCGCCAGCCGACAATAGCACGCCGCCGGTCAGTCCGAACATCGCGTGCATCAGGCCGGTGCCGGTGTTCGGCTGCGCCACGATCTGGTCGGCAGGAAAACCAGTGACGGACTCAACGGCTAAGCGCATCCGAAGGTCTTCGTCTTTGAACGCATCCAGGCTGCCGAACCGTGCACGGCTGAGGATCTCGGCCTGGGCGTTGTTCTCGGTGACGACTGCGGCAGACAGTGGTCCGACGCGCGCGAAGTCGAGATAGCCCGGTTCTTCGAGGAAGCCTGCCACGAACTCGTCAACGGTTGTCATGGTTCATCCTCCGAAACGTCGATTGCGGCGCGCGTAATCCCGCAGTGCGCGCAGAAAATCGACTTCGCGCAGATCGGGGCCGAGCGCCTCGACGAAATAGAACTCGCTGTGAGCGCTCTGCCACAGCATGAAGTCGCTCAGACGCTGCTCCCCCGAGGTTCTGATGACCAGATCAGGGTCAGGTTGCCCACCGGTGTACAGGTGCGCACCGATCAGGTCGGGTGTCAGACGCTCAGCAAGGTCTTCCAGGCTGCGACCCTCTGCATGGTGCTCAGCGACAATGCTGCGCATCGCATCCGTGATCTCTTTGCGCCCGCCATACCCGACGGCGAGGTTGACATGCAGCCCCGTGTTCGACTCTGTTCTAGCCTGGGCTGCGGTGAGCGCCGCAACGAGCGGTGCAGGCAACCCGTTGACGGATCCGACGTGTTGAACGCGCCAGTCCCGGTAGTGCGACAACTCTTCTGCCAGATCGGCAATGATCTCGATCAGGTCGGAGATCTCGGTGCTCTCCCGGTTCGTGAGGTTGTCTGACGACAAGAGATACAGGGTCACGACCGAGATCCCGAGATCGTCGCACCACTCGAGGAACTCGCGCATCTTCGCAGCGCCGGCTCGATGGCCGTGCGCGACAGTTTGCATCCCGGCCTGCCGCGCCCAGCGACGGTTGCCGTCGATGATCATGGCGACGTGTCCTGGCAGGGAGTCCGTCGGAAGGTTGCGCCGAATCCGCTTCTGGTACAGGCCGTAAAGAAAGCCTCGACCTAGGGAATCGTGCGGCGTACTCACTTTCGCTACGTTAGCGCACCGAAGCGACCGCAGACTCGGCGGCGGTCGGCTCGCAGGGTCGACGGGAGTGCACGGCGTAGCCTTGCACCATGCCAGAGCGCGAACCGCACCTGCCCCGCATACCGCTGCTTGACGCGGCAAACGCCGATGCAGCGCAGGCGACTGCGGCAGAGATCAAGCCGACCTGGCGAGGCTGGATCCACGCGGGAACCTTCCCGATCGCGATCGCGGCCGGCATTGTCCTGATCATTGCTGCCCATGGCGCGCCCGCGAAGTGGTCGAGCGCGGTGTACATGCTGACCTCGATGCTGCTTTTCGGCAACTCTGCGCTGTATCACCGCTTCAACTGGAAACCGAAAACAAAGATCCTGCTGAAGCGCATCGATAACGCGAACATCTTTCTGCTGATCGCCGGCACGTACACGCCTCTGGCGGTGCTCGCACTTCCGCCAGCCAAAGGCGTTCTGCTGCTGAGCGTCGTGTGGGGAAGCGCGCTGGTCGGAATCGCATTCAGGGTGTTTTGGATTTCGGCACCGAGATGGCTTTACGTCGCCCTCTACGTCGCGATGGGCTGGGGCGCCATCATGTACATCGTCGACCTGCTGGATGCGAACGTCGCCATGATGGTGCTCGTTCTAGTGGGCGGGCTCCTGTACACGGTGGGCGCGGTCATCTACGGCATGAAGAAACCGAATCCGTTCCCTGGGCGCTTCGGCTTCCACGAGATCTTCCACACGCTGACGGTGCTCGCGTTCCTGTGTCACTGGGCTGCCGTCCTGTTGATCGCCGTGTCACCGGCGTACAACGCCTGAGACGTTACCGCCGCGGTTGGTCTCCCGCTGACCTGTGGTCGCCAGCCGACCTGTCTGCGTCGGCGGCTGCCTGCTCTGCGTCGAGTTGCTCTGCGTCGAGCTTCTGGGCAATCTCGGCACGATAACGGGTGCGTCGGATGCGACGGGTCATGTCGATGATCAGCAAGACGGTGACCGCTGCAACCATGAATGTGATCACGAAGCCCCACACGCCCGGGGTGACCGAATCGGCATCCGGAACCTTCGGGGCAGGCGTGGCAGCATCCCAACCGCGTGCAGGCAGCGCGCCGGAGAGCGAGATCCACGCGCCCAACACGGTTTGCCCGATCATGAGTCGTCTCTAATCCCGGCGAAGAGGTCGGTCTCAGGCATTTCGGTTTCTACTTTCGACTCGACCAGCTGATAGTCCTCGTACGGCCATGCACGCTGTTGAAGCTCGTTCGGCCAGAAGAAGAAGGAGCTGTCTGGCGACACCTGGCTCGCGTGCGAGCGCAGGGCGTTGTCGCGCGCCTCGAAGAACGCCCCGCTCGGCACCTTCGTTGTTGCCAGGTATGGCTCTTCTTTCGACCATCGCTTCATCTGGTCGAACTGCTCGAGCAACGGGGACTCCGGCTCGGTCTCAAGCAACAGGTTGTACATGCTCGACATGCGCTCGTAATTGAAGATGCGGTCGTAGTACAGCTTTGAGATCTGCCACGGCTCACCGGCGTCAGGGTAACGCGCCGGGTCTGCAGCAGCATGGTATGCCTCGACGGACACCTGGTGACAACGGATGTGGTCGGGGTGCGGATATCCACCGTTCTCGTCATAGGTGACAAGCACCTGTGGTTTGAACTCGCGGATCAGCCGCACCAACGGCTCCGCGGAGATCTCAAGTGGAATGTCGGCGAACGAGCCAGGCGGCACAGTGCCGTCGTCGTTCGGCATGCCGGAATCCTGGTAGCCCAACCACCGATGGTCGATGCCGAGCACGGCTTGAGCCGCCGCCATCTCGAGTCGGCGAAGTCCTGGCAGGTCTCGCTCGGCCATGGCGCGGTTGGCCAGGCCCTCATTGAGGATGTCGCCGCGCTCTCCGCCGGTGCAACTGACCACTTGAACCTGCACGCCACGGTCGACGTAGTATGCGTAACTGGCCGCGCCCTTGCTCGACTCGTCATCCGGGTGGGCGTGAACGGCCATCAGCCGCTGCGTGCTCGTCTTTTGCTCGCTCGAGGACCGTCCGCTCGACTGCCGCGCGTTCGCCTGCTGTGCCACCAGCTCCGTCACCATTTCCGTTCAGATTTTGCCCGTAATCTTGTAGTCCAAGACTAATCGGTCGCGATGACACTGCACGATGAGGAGAACCGCTGTGCGCGAACAAGCGCAACCCGGCACGCTGGACGAACGGTACGGTCGCACACCGGTCGCCGGCAGGCGTTCGTGGTGGCTCGCCGGTGCGGCTGTCGCCATCGCAGCGATCGCCGTCGCGTGGTACGTCTGGGCAGGGCCGGCAAGCGCACCACCGGCGAGCAGCAGCGTGCAAGCAGACGTTTCGGCGAGTCGGCTGGTCGATGAGCACCACATGGGCGTGACGTTCACGGTCAGCGCCCCGGCTGACAAGCGCGTGGAGTGCGCCGTCAATGCGAAGTCCGAGGATTTCACCATTGTCGGCTGGAAGATCGTGACGATTCCGCCATCGCAGGCGCAATCGCGCACCATTACCCAGGTGCTCAGGACCACCAGCGAAGCCACAGCGGGGTTTGTCGATTCTTGCTGGCTGTCCTAAGCTAGTCCGATACGCCCTGACGGATACGTCGGGGCGTCAATGGTAGTAAGCCCGATTCTCTCTTTCTTCAGGAGTTCAGCATGTCCCAGGATACTCAGGTCACATTTCTGACCCAGGAGGCATATGACCGTCTCGCGGCGGAGCTCGAGGAGCTCAGCACCGTCGGGCGCATCGAGATCGCCAAGCGCATCGAGGCCGCGCGTGAAGAAGGCGACCTCAAGGAGAACGGCGGATACCACGCCGCGAAAGACCAGCAGGGTGTGCAAGAAGCGCGCATCGTTCAATTGACGCAGCTTCTGCGCACGGCCAAGGTCGGAGTCGCGCCCGAGAGCCGTGGTGTTGTCGAGCCAGGCACGGTTGTGACCGCAGACATCGCCGGCGACCCGTCAACGTTCTTGATCGGAAGCCGCGAGATCGCGGGCGGCAAGGACCTTCCCGTCTACAGCGAGCAGAGTCCGCTCGGCGAAGCGATCCTTGGCCTCAAGATCGGCGACTCGACGACGTACACGGCGCCGAACGGCCGCGAGATCTCGGTGAAGATCAGCAACGTGGAGACCTGGACCGGCGCCTGACGTCAGCGCGTCCGTCGCGCATCCGCACCCAGCGCATCCGCACCCTGCTCGACGCACTTTCCACTCTCCCCTGCGTCGGACCTCGATGTGCGATCACTATGAGATTCGGGCGACACGCCGGAGAATTGTGCGCGACGCGACGAGGTGGGTGCCGGATGTCCTCAGGAGCGTACGAACTTCGGAGCGGACTCACGCTCAGCGGCGCAGAGCCTTCCTGGCGAGCCAGTTGCCGAAGAACTGCCCCGCCTGCACGATGATGATGATCACGGCAACGGTGATGTAGACGGCCGGCCAGTTGTACCGCTGATACCCGTATGTGATCGCGAAGTTTCCGAGCCCGCCGCCACCGATCAGTGCGGCCTGCGCCGACATGTCGACGATCCCAACGAAGATGAACGTGTAACCAAGCACGAGCGGCCCGAGACCCTCGGGGATCAGCACGCTCAGGATGATGTTCCACGGCCCCGCGCCCACCGCTCTCGCGGCCTCGATCACACCGGGGTCGACGGTCACCAGATTCTGCTCGACAATGCGTGCAACGGCGAACGCGGCGGCCAGCGACAGCGCGAAGATCACGGCGTTGTTGCCGATGGTCGTGTGCACCACCGCCAGGGTCAGCGGACCAACTGCTGCAATGAAGATCACGAACGGCACCGGGCGCACGATGTTCACCACGATGTTGAGGATCGCGTAGACGACCCGGTTCGCCAGCACATTGCCCTGACGGGTCACGGTCAATCCGACCCCGATTGCCAGGCCGAGGATGCCGCTGACCACCATGGAGATCAGCACGATGTAGATCGTCTCCCAGATGGCCTGGAAGAAGATCGGCAGGTTCGTCAGGAATTCGCTCATGACAGCAACTCGTTCACGTCAGGCCTCCTCGGCGACGGCGACATCGGCCGACCGCAGCTGTTGGATGGCACGCTCGATGCCGGCCGCCGTGCCGGTGAGCTCGTACGTGAGGCTGCCGACTGAACGGTCCTGCAGTTCACTGATACCGCCGAAGATGATCTCGGATTCGATCGCGTTGTCGGCAAACGCGCGCGAGATGGATGCCTGGAATCCGCGTCGCTCTTGCAGTTCAATGCTCACGATCCGCCCGGTGTGCACGCGTCTGAGCCGCTCGAGCGTCTGCGCACTTGGACGATCGTGAAGCACGGTGCGCACGAATCGAGACGCAGCATCCGTCGACGGTTTCGTGAACACGTCGTACACCGGGCCGCGCTCCACGATCGCGCCCGAGTCCATGACAGCAACACGATTGGCGATGCTGCGGATGGCATCCATCTCGTGCGTGATCACGATCACGGTGACGCCGAGCTCGCGGTTGACGCGGCGGAGCAGTGCGAGCACATCGGCGGTCGTCTCCGGGTCGAGTGCGCTCGTTGCCTCGTCCGCCAGCAGCAGTTGGGGACTTGTCGCAAGCGCACGGGCGATTCCGACCCGCTGCTTCTGCCCGCCAGAGAGCTGTTCGGGATGACTATGCGCCTTGTCGAGCAGACCGACGAAGTCCAGCAGTGTTGCCACACGGCGGTCGCGCTCGGGCTGTTTCACGCCGGCGACCTTCAGCGGGTATGCGACGTTACCCGCCACCGTTCGCGACCGGAAGAGGTTGAACTGCTGAAAGATCATGCCGATGTCGCGCCGCTCTGCACGCCGCTCCCGCTCGGTCATCGCGGTGAGCTCGCTGTCGCCGACGAACACCGTGCCTGAGGTCGGAAGCTCGAGCGCGTTGATGAGACGCACCAGAGTGCTCTTCCCGGCGCCCGAGTACCCGATGATGCCGAAGATGTCGCCCTGCTCCACCTCAAGGCTGACGTCGTCGACCGCGGTCACCTGCCCGGCCGTCGCACCGACGGCCGGGTAGGTTTTGGTCACATGCTCGAGCCGAACAAGCGCTGCCATTACTTCTTCGCGGCGCGCGCGTCGCCTTCGACCTTCTTCAGTTCGGCCTGCAGCTTGCTCGCGGAGGTGGTGCGGAACACCGCTGTGCCACCGTTGGCCGCCTGCACCTGCTTCTCAACCGTTGGGTTGTGGTACAGCGCAGCAAGTTTCAGGTACAGCGCGTTGTGCGTATCTTTGGCTCTGGCGGCGAACACGTTCACGTACGGAGCCGCGATGTCGCTGGATGGGTCGTCGTGGAAGATCGCTTTCGACGTCGGCAATTTCGCTTCCGTCGCGTAGTTGTTGTTCACGATGGATGCTGCGGCAGACCCGTTCTGCAGGGCGACGGCCGTCTGGGCGGCATCAACGGCAACGACATCGACCTTCTTGGTGGCGATGTCTGCCAGGCTCGAGAACGCGGATCCGCCGTTCTTGAGCGTGATGAGCTTCGCCGCCTGAAGAACGAGAAGCCCGCGCGCCTGGTTGATGGTGTCGTTCGGGATGGCGACCTGTGCACCAGCAGGGATGTCAGCCGGCTTCGTGTACTTCAGGGAATACAGCGTCAGTGGGTAGACGGCGGTTGCGCCGATCGGCTGCAAATTGTCATCGTTGCTGACGTTGTAGTTCGCAAGGAACTGGATGTGCTGGAACTCGTTGAGGTCGGTCTGGCCTTGGCTCAGCGCTGGGTTCGGCTGACTGTAGTCGGTGAAGTTCACGAGCTTGATGGTCACGTTCAGCTTCTTCTTCGCCAGCGCGCTGTACGTCTTCCAGTACGGCTGCGACGCGTCTGCGACACCGATGCTCACGGTCTGCGGCTTGGCACCGTCTGCCGCTGCTGGCGACGCCGAATTGTTCGTCACGATGACCGTCGTTGCCACCACTGCAGCAACCACGACGACCGCTGCCGCGATGATCACGCCGATCGCTGTGCGTCGCTTGTGCGCCTTTTCCGGAAGGCGCGGCGGGAGTACTTTGCCTCCTTCTGAGGATGGATTCTGCGGCGGCTGGTGACTCGAATCAGACATCGGGTGGCCTCTCGTGTGGGTGACGTGCTGCGTGCGACGACTGATGCACTGTGAGCATCCGCGTCGGACTTTTCAAGCATTGCGCGCGAGCTGAATGCCGCCAATTTGCCTGACGAAATGTGACAGCCCGTGACGAAATGTGTCGAAAGCAGCGCATCCCGTCACGAAATGTGACAGGGCGATTCAGCGAACAGGGCGAATCGCAGAACAGGGCGAATCAGACAAAAGTGGCAGTGCGAGCGAGCGCAGTGCCGCCCGGCTTAGTCCTGTTCGACGATTGGGTCGTATCCAGCGTTACGCAGCGTGCGCACAACCTCGTCACGGTGCTCGGAACCGCG